>DATENK010000146.1:0-12849 GCA_035275085.1 Verrucomicrobiia bacterium
TTTGCGATCGCAACGCGTTTGCGATCAACTTCGGTGCTGCGCGTATCCTTGATCTGCATACTCGAGCTGGTGTCCATCAATATCACCAGAGCGCGGCGCACATTGCCTTCGACGGTGAAGGACAGGACGGGCCGGAGCAGCAGCGCAAGGATGAGACCGAGAAAGAGCGTGCGCAGAACAGCGAGCGTGGTCTTGCGCGCCGGCGAAAGGTGCGGAGGACTGTTGCGATACGTCCAAAAAACGAACACGCCCAGTCCCGCAAGCAATAGGAGAATCCAGCCGAGCGCTGACGTACCGCGAAACGCGATTGATGCGTCCGTAATGTGGACGGCATCTTCCACGCGCGCGCCGAAAAGCTTTAGCAGGAACTCGGTCATTTCTCGCGACTGAAGAGTTGCGCAAGGAAAGTTTCCGCCCCCGCGACGACGAGCGCAAGAATCGCGATGGGCAGCCAGAACTCCAGACCCGTGCGGTCTTTTTGGACAACGCCTTTGAGGTCCACGCTCGGGGACCATTGCAACACCTGCGCCGCACTCCTGATCGTGTTGAGCTGCGCCGGAGACAACTCATCCATGCTGGATTCGGCCGCGTTCGCCTGCGCCGCAAACTTTATGGTGAGTGGCGGATCAAGGATCGCGGCTTCATAGACCCCCGCAAAATCCGTTAAATCATATTGAAGCATGGGACGGCCATCGACGACTTCGACACGGTCCACCTCGCGAAATGCTTCCGTCTGCCCGGGCTTCGTGAAAGTGGCGGAACGATCGAGAAATTCTGCGCCAACCCGGCGGGCGAATTTTTCACCGACGCGGATGTTCAGCCCTTCATCCTGGCGCTGAACGATTGAGCCGAGCGTGCGGTGCACAAGTGGCACAAAGGAGAGCCTCACAGGAAGGTCGTTCCATGCCGTGTCCGCCGTGCTACTGAATAGCACGACGCGACCGAGCCCCCATGTGCGTTCCATCACGGCGGGTGCGCCGTCAGCGAATTTCAGGATTACTTGCGGTTCGCCCGCGTCCTTCGACTTTGGCAACGTGGAAGGAAGCATTTGAAAGGCCCGGTAAAACCGCGCGGAGCCGAGTGTGCCGGACGCGGGATCGTTCCAAATGGCGACGATGGAATGTTGGTAGTCTTTATCTTGCAGCGTAAAATACTTCTCGTCCTGATCCGCTTCGCCGCGCGGGGTTCCGAGCCCGGCAGGAAGAAACTGGAAGCGGCGGAAGAGCTGTTCGTTGTAGAAAATGGGATTGGCCTTCGCTCCCGGAAACACGATAAGACCGCCTCCACGCCGAAGATATTGCTCGACGTTTCGTAGCATGTTTTCGGAAACATCCGATACGTTCGCCAGGATCAATGCATCGAAATCGTCCACGCGCACAGAACCAAGATCCGGAGTCGTCACCGTGGTCGCCTTGATGAAATAGTCCCCCTGCATTTCGGACGGCACAGGGATCAGGGCGTTGCGCAGGAAATACGTTTCGCTGTCGCGTGGTTCACTGCCGGGTTCGCCATCGACTAGCAGCACACGGACGTCTTTAATGGCGCGGACCACAAGGCTGCGCTGGTCATCCGCGCGAAGCCGATCCCCGGGGATGCGCGCGTGGACGGAATGAAAACCTTCGGTCATCAATTTGCCAAATAGCGAAATGCTTTTCGTCGAACCGGGCGGCAGCGCATCGATCGTAAATTCATCGGTCGCGGCTTCATCATCCACATTGAGGCCCACCCGAATGCTGCGCGCTTCTTCCTTCCCGAAGTTCGTCACCTTCACTTCGAAGCGCAGCGACTGCTTCACCGGTGACAGCCCACTCGCGAGCCGCAAATCGCTCACCCCGAGATTTTGGTCTTCGTGTTCACTGGTGAGAATAATGTGTGTCGTAATTTCGGATTTGGTTTTCTCAAATGCAGATTGAATCTCGCTCAACTGGCTCCAGCCCACCGCCTGGCCATCGGTGATAAGATAAATCTCTTTCCGGATAGCGAGCCGGTCGCGCAGCACGTCAACCGCTTTTTCGATGGCCGGCAACAGATCGGTTCCGCGGTCGGTCAGCGGCGCATCGCGAATGACTTTGCGGGCGAGGTTCATGTCAAAAGTCGGCTCAGGAATCGCGCCGCGAACGACATCCGACGCAAGGAGCACCGCCGTTGCCGAACCGATCGGCAGCGAATCGATCGCCGCAAGCGCCGCATCCCGGGCCTTGTCGAAGCGTGTCATGCTGCCATCGCTCACACCCATGCTGTAGGAATTATCCAGGATTAGCACGCCAGTGACTTTGGATTGGCCGAAGAGATCAGTCGCCTTTGACAGAATCGCCGGCCGCGCGAGCGCCACCGCGAGCAGGGCGACCAGCAAACAACGCAGTGCCAGCAGAATCATGTCTTCCACGCGCATGCGCCGCTGATTTTGCTCTACGCTGGTCTGCAGGAAGCGCATCGCCGCCCATACCACCTTGTGAAACTTCCGCCGATTCAACAGGTGAATAATGATCGGCACCGCAATAGCCGCCAGTCCCGCAAGCAGAATTGGGTTCAGGAAAGACATGGCGGGAAAGCACCGATACCCAATAACCAAGCACCAAAGAATACCCAGTCACGCGGTCCCAACGAGTTGGATTTTGAGCATTGGTGCTTCTTTGATGCTTGGTGATTGGTGCTTGGGTATTTCACTTTGTGCTCGTCCTCGCCCGAAACGCCAAATACCCGCTCAGCACCTCGTGCATCGACTGGCCCGTGTTCGCGAGAACGTAGTGGCAATTATTTTTTTCTGCGCCGTTCCGGAGCCGCTGGCGAAAGGCTTCCACTTCACGGATATAACTTTTTCGGATTTCGCCCGGCCGTGTGAGAATTTTTGGGACCTGCTCCAGACCGTGGAACTCGACCAAACCCATGAAGGGAAACTCCAACTCATGCGGATCCATGGTGTGGAAAAGAATCACTTCGCTGCCGCCGAAGCGCAAATGTTGGATGCCGTCCAGGATCGCTTGTTCGTCGTCGAAAAAATCACTGATGATAATCACGATGCCTTTACGGCGAAGCTGGCGCGCCATGTCGTGCAGCACGGCAGCGATATTCGTTTGCTCCTTTGGTTCGAACGCCGCGAGGCGCGTCATCAGATTGTGAATGGAGGCTTTGTTGTCGCTGCGCGGCGCGTAATCTTTAAGCGTCTGATCGAACAGCCCAAGCGCCACGGCATCACGCTGATGCAAAATCAAATAAGCCAGGCAAGCCGCCATCATCTTGCCGTATTGGAGTTTGGTGAGCTTGCCCGAGCCGTACTTCATCGACTCGCTGCCATCGAGCAGGATATTCGCAACGTAATTGGTTTCCTGCTCGTACTGCTTGATGTAATAGCGGTCGGTGCGCGCCAGAACTTTCCAATCGAGGTGCCGAGTATCGTCCCCCGGCGTGTATTCGCGGTGCTGCGAAAACTCGATCGCGAACCCCCGATAGGGCGATTGATGTTCCCCCGCCATGTAGCCTTCGACGATGAACCGCGCATTCAGCCCGAGGGATTCCGCCTTTGAAATCGCTTCGGGATCGAGCAGCGAATCAATTTCCTTCTGCCTCATCGATCGAGCTTCTCATCCTTCGGAACCGCATCGAGAATCTTGCGCGTGATATCGTCGGGCGTGACGCCTTCGCTTTGGGCCGCAAAATTCGGAATGATGCGATGGCGAAAAACAGGCAGTGAAACGGTGGCAATATCCTCACAACTTACGTGGTATTGACCGTTAAGCATCGCGCGCGCTTTTGCGGCCAAAATGAGGTTCAACCCCGCTCGTGGACCCGCCCCCCAGGTGAGCCATTTTTTGCAAAAGTCCAACGCCTCGGGTGATTTGGGACGCGTCACGCGCACCAGGCGCTCGGCGTATTCGTAAACGTGTTCCGCCACCGGAACGCGACGCACGATCTGCTGCAAATCCAAGATGTCCTCAACGGTCATCACCGGCTGCGGCTTCGCCAGCGCGACGCCCGTCGCTAACTTCATGATGCGTCGCTCTTCTTCGGCGTTGGGATAATCCACCACGATCATGAACATGAGTCGATCGAGCTGCGCCTCGGGGAGCGGGTAGGTGCCTTCCTGCTCGATCGGGTTCTGCGTCGCCAGGACAAAAAAGGGATCCGGGAGCACATGGTCGGCGCCGCCGACCGTCACTTTGCGCTCCTGCATCGCTTCGAGCATCGCAGCCTGGGTTTTGGGAGGCGTGCGGTTGATTTCGTCCGCCAAAATCATGTTCGCGAAAATCGGGCCCTTCAAAAACCGAAACTGCCGTTCATTGTTGGCCGGATCCTGATAAATGATTTCCGTGCCCGTGATGTCGCTCGGCATTAGGTCGGGCGTGAATTGAATGCGCTTAAACGACAAATGCAGCGTCTGCGACAGCGTTGAAACCAGCAGCGTTTTCGCCAATCCCGGCACACCCACCAACAACGCGTGGCTCCGCGTGAGAATCGCGATCAGAGCTTCATCCACCACCGCTTCCTGGCCAACGATCACTTTGCCAAGTTCCCCTTTGATCCTCAGGCAGGCCGTTTTCAGCCGCTGCACGGCCTGCAAATCCTTGTCTGCATCCCGGGGTTCCGATTCTGTCGTAGTCATCAATTGCCTTTGTTCGCGAGCCACTATGGATAATCGATTCGAACCGATAGTAGAAGGGAAAAACATCTGGTTTGCAAACGGCCGATCCGCTTACTTTCGCGGCGCATGAGCTTTTTGCTCAAAGGATTGGCGATCGGTTTTTGCATCGCTGCGCCTGTCGGTCCAATCGGCGTGTTGTGCATCCGTCGGTCGCTCGCCGAGGGCATGGCGATCGGCTTCGCCACCGGGCTCGGAGCCGCGACTGCAGATGCCGCGTATGGGGGCGTTGCAGCGTTCGGGCTGAATGCGATCAGCGATTTTTTGGTTGGCCAAAAATTTTGGCTCGCCCTGATTGGCGGAATCTTTCTCTGCTATCTCGGCGTGCGAACTTTTCTCAGCAAACCGGCTGAGCAAGCAGCCAATGTGCAAGGCCGCGGCCTGGCCGGAGCCTACATTTCGACATTGTTTCTGACCGTCACCAATCCGATGACCATCCTGTCATTCATCGCGGTGTTTGCTGGAATCGGGTTCGGAACCGGCAAAAGCTATGTCAACGCGAGCACACTCGTCCTCGGCGTATTTATCGGCTCGGCCGCATGGTGGCTCATCCTGAGCACCGGCGTTGGCCTGCTCCGTTCCCGTGTGAATGCCACCTGGATGCGCACAGTAAATCGCCTTTCCGGCGTCGTTATTTGCGCGTTTGGCGTGTACGCACTCGCAAAGCTTGGAAATTATGGTTGAAACCAAAACCAATCAGATGCCCCGCGGCATTCGGTACATCGTCGGCAACGAGGCGGCCGAGCGATTCAGCTATTACGGCATGCGTTCGATCCTGGTCATCTTCATGACCAAGTACTTGCTCGACCGCAGCGGCAAGCTGGCCACCATGTCACCGGAAGAAGCGAAATCGGCTTATCATTTCTTCACGATGTCGGTCTACTTTCTGCCGTTTTTTGGGGCGATTCTGGCTGATGCATTTCTGGGAAAATTCAAGACGATCATGATTCTATCGATCGTTTACTGCTTCGGCCATTTTACGCTGGCAATAGATTCAACGCGGCTTGGGCTTCTTTTAGGACTTGGAATGATTGCCCTTGGCGCGGGCGGGATTAAGCCCTGCGTCTCGGCAACAGTTGGGGATCAATTTACCAGTTCGAACCAGCACTTGATCTCGCGCGTGTACGGTTGGTTTTATTTTTCAATCAACTTCGGGTCAGCGTTCTCGACCATGTGGATCCCGGTCCTGCTGGACAAGCACGGTCCCGACGTGGCGTTCGCTGTTCCAGGCATCTTCATGGCAATAGCGACCATAATCTTTTGGCTCGGGCGCAAGAAGTTCATCCATGTCCCGCCGGGGGGCATGGCGTTTGTTAAAGATGTTTTCGGTCCACTTGGCAGACAAACCATGCTCAAGCTTGCCTCTATTTACGTTTTCGTTTCAGTGTTTTGGTCTTTATGGGACCAGACCGCTTCCGCCTGGGTGCTGCAGGCGCAAAACATGGACTTGCACTTCCTGGGAAGGAAATGGCTGCCCTCGCAAATTCAAACGGCCAACCCGGTTTTCACGCTCGCCTTTATTCCGCTGTTCTCCTACCTGATCTACCCCGCAATCGACAAAGTTTTCCATTTGACGCCATTAAGGAAAATCGGCCTCGGCCTCTTCTTGACGGTTCCCGCCTTCGTGATTCCCACGTGGGTCGAAAATCAAATCTCGCAGGGTCTCCACCCAAACATCGGCTGGCATTTCCTCGCTTATGCAATTATCACCGCCGCCGAAGTGATGGTGTCGGTCACGTCGCTGGAATTTGCCTACACGCAAGCGCCCAATCGCATGAAATCGTTTATCATGTCCTTTTATCTCGGCGCCATTGCGCTCGGCAACGGCTTTACCGCTCTTTTCAATGTCTTCATCCAGAACCCCGACAAAACCAGCAAGCTCACAGGTGTCCAGTACTACCTCTTCTTCGACGCGTTCATGTTGCTGACCGCGATCATCTTTATTTTCTCCGCCTTGCGGTATAAGGAACAGACCTACATCCAAAACCAGCCCGCATAGCTTTTCCCGTGCTCTCAGCGGCGCGTGTGCTAACATCCAGCCATGCCGGTCCTGACGGTTCCCTCGACGCATAGCACGGTTTCGCCGAGCGCGATTCTCAGCGCGAAACTCGAAGCGCTGCGGCGAAAGGTTCTCAGCGTCGCCATGCTTACCGGCCTCGCCATCGCGCTGGCCGTTGGCGTCGAAATGCTCGCCCTCGCCATGTTCCTGGATTGGTGGCTCGATTTGCCGCGCTCGATTCGCGCCCTCATGCTCTGCGCGCAAGGGGCTATCCTCGCTTTCATCCTCTGGCGCATGGTGCTCATCCCGATCATCCGTCAGCCCTCGGAAGAGGAGCTCGCCTTGATGGTGGAAAAAGCGCGACCGGAATTCAAAAGCCGGCTGATCGCCGCCGTGCAACTCACGCGGCCCGGCGCGCTTGGCCAGAACGATTCCGCCTCAATGGTCGAAGCCATGATCGAACAAACCGAAGCCGTCGCCGCCCCACAGGATTTCGCCCAGATTGTTTCAACCGAACGTTTGCAACGCGTCGGCGTGTTAGCCATCTCCACGACCGCGATCCTGGCCGCCGGTTTCTTTTATGGTCGCGCAGTCACTTTCGATTTGCTTAAGCGCGCCTTCCTTTCCAACAAGCCCGTGCCGCGCAAAACTCGTGTATTCGTAATCGAGCCGGACAAAATCGTCGGTCGCGGTGACAATGTCCGTCTCGAAGCCTATGTGCAAGGCATCGTGCCGGCCACAGGTAAACTCGTGGTGCGCCATCGCAGCCGGCGCGAGCAGCAATACAGTCTCGAGCAGGACCGCGAGATCAAAGAAAAATTCGGCCGCACCCTCGAAAACGTTCAGGATACTTTCACTTACCAGATTCGCCTCAACGACGGGGTCAGCCCATGGCACCAAATCCAAACCGTTCCGCGTCCGACCGTTGCCACGATCGTCTGCGACCAAGAATTCCCGCCCTATACCGCTCTAAAGCCCGCCCGCCGCTCACTTGGCGATTTGTCGCTATTGGCCGGCAGCACTCTCAAAATTCAAGCCACCGCCACCAAGCCCCTGCAATCCGCCGCCATTCGCTTGTCCGGCCTTGAAGGCGAATTTCCCATGACGCTAAATTCAAACACCATGGCCGGGCAATTCACCATTCCGCGCAAAGGCCTCAACGGCTTTTCCATTTACATGGTCGATACGGGTGGCATGGAATCCCGCGACTCCGCCGTGTATCGCGTCGAAATCGTCCCCGACCGCGTTCCGGTCGTGCGCCTGACCTACCCCGAGCGCAAGGAGGAGTTAGCCACACGTCAGGCGCTGATGATCATCGGGATGGATGTGTCCGACGATTTCAAAATCTCCAAACTGCGCCTGCGTTACAAAGCCGATTCCCTGGATGACAACACCGACAAGTCGATGGACCTCGATCTGGGCGGCGAGCAACCGCAAAAACTTCGCCGCCGATTCGAATGGAAGCTGACCGACTTCAAGCCCCTCCTGGTCGAGGGCACTCGCATCGAATACTGGATCGAGGCCGACGACAACAACAACGCTACCGGCCCAGGCATTGGTTCCAGTGAGCACCAATACTTAAAGATCGTCAGCATCGAAGATAAGCGCGCCGACCTCCTCAACCGCGCCGGCGATTACCTCGGCAGCATCAACGATGTCGCTGCCGACCAGGAAAAACTCAATCGCTCCCTCGGCCAGATCATTCGCGAGAAAACAGGCATTACGCGCTGAGGTCTACTCGCCCGCCAACCGCCAAAACTTGCTCCCGGCTCCAATCGGCGCAGCGTACGGGCTCGTCACATCGGCCGCTTCCGTCTCCCACGTCCGCAAATCAGGCGAGCGTTCCAGGCGCAACGTGCCCGCGATTCCCGAGTCAAACTCCAGTCGCCCATCACGCCCCACCGTTAAAAAGCGCGGACGCGTATCCCCTGATTGCAGGACCATCCCGTTATTGCCGACAAAGACAAATGTGCCGTCACGCCCCAGATGAATATCATGCAGGTTTTGCGAACTGTGCGAACGATGCGTCGTCCACGGCAGACCATTTGCCGGATCCATCGAACTAAGTAGCGCGCCGTTGTTGCCAATCGCGATGAACCGGCCGTTGGCATATTGAACGCGCCGCAAATTCTCGCGAGTAATAAAGCTAACCACCGACCAAGTGCTTCCATTCGTCGAGTAGGACATTGCACCGTCGTTCCCAACAGCCACGAATTTGCCTTTGCCGAACGCCACGTCGCGCCAGCGCTTGCCTGCGTTGGCGTATTGTCGAGTCCATGTCCCGGCATCCGGAGAGGTAAAGACTGTATCAACCGCACGGTTGTGATTGTCGAAGTATCCTCCCGCCACCAGCCATAGGCCATTTCCGTACGCGACGCCTTCGTGGTCTGTGGAATTGAAGTGATAGTTGACTAACGCCCACTCGACGCCGTTGCTCGATGTCGTCACATGGCCACCCTCTGTCACGGCGACCCACAAACCGTTCGCCCATCCAATCCGCTCAATGTAGTTCGTCGTTCGCGATTCACGCACCGTCCAGCTCACGCCATCCGGACTTGTCATTAACTCACCGCCCCGCCCACCCGCTACAAACAGGCCAGCGCCATACGCGACCGCGTGCAAGTTTCGAGTCGTCGGCGTGTTCTGCCGGTCCCAACCGAGCCCGTTGCTGCTCGTGAGGATGGTCCCCGCATCCCCCGCGATCACGCGCAACCCGTTGCCATCCGTAGTCCCATAAAAATCGATCTTGTTCGCGACCTCATCCGAAGTCCATGTCTGTCCATCGACCGAGCGAGATATTGTTCCCGCCTCACCGACCGCCAGGAATTGCCCATCCGCGTAAATAATGCGTTCGATCTCCTGGCGCGTCCCCGTATCCACCGCGGTCCAGTGCGCAGCATCGCTGGAGTAACTCGCGTACCCCGGTGTTGTCAGGCCGCCAACGAAACGACCGCCACCACCCGCGAATGTTTGCGGTAAGATTCCGGAAATCAGCCCAATTACCTGCCACGCGACCCCATCGGTGGATTCCTCCATGTTGCCCCCCGAACCAAACGCTATGAACCGACCATTACCAAAGAACAATGGCGTGACCTTGTTAACACCGCTATTCGTCCAGTCCTCACCATTCTTCGAATAGTACACAAACCCGTCACTGCCAACCGCAAGGAATCGGCCATTCCCGAAAAGTACTTCGTATGCTCTCAATCCGCTGACATTGCGCCCTACCCAATGTCTGCCATCTACGGACGTGTAACAGAAATACGGCACATAATAGCTGGTCGCGACGAATACGCCGTTGCCGAAGACGATTCTCGTAAGGCGCTCCGAGTCCGGATTAACACCGAATTCCCAATCCAGCCCATTGGAGGACACGAGCACCGCCGTGAGATAACTGCTCAATGTGTAACGGTAGTAGTCTCCCAGCGGGAATTTCTCCCAATTCGTAAGCACCATTGGGTCGTACTGTTCTCCCACCGTGACAAAAAGGCCATTACCGAAGGCGACTGGGCGTAAGTCATCGGTATCTACGGTCATGCTCGTCCAGTGCACACTGTCAGTCGAAGTAATAATGTTTCCGGCTTTACCGACAGCCACATAGCTGCCGTTGCCAAGCGCCGCATCATACAACCGGCTGCCCTGGGCTTGGGGCAAACGCCACGTCCAGCGATCCAGTCCTGTAGGAGCGGACACGTGCAGCACATGCGTATATCTCGCCTCACCGAATTCATTACGCGCGACAATTTCGTACGCACCACTATCCGCAACATTAACTGTCCCAAGCAAAAGCGAGTTGTTCGTCGCACCGGGAAGGTCCACACCATTTCGGCGCCATTGATAGGTCGGCGGGGGACCACCGACCGCTTTAGCTCGCACCGTGACGTAATCACCCGTCAGAACATTGGACTTGCCTGGCAACTGCGAAAAGAAAGGCGCTTCAGCTATCACGTTTACAAACGACCGGGCGGTGGCAGTCCCGAATTCATTACTCGCCACAAGCGTGTAATTACCTGATTGGTTGGTACTGACCGACTTCAAGTCCAAGGTCTCGGTTGTGGCGCCTGGAATCAATATGTCGTTGAGGAACCATTGCAGCGTGGGCGGCGGTCCGCCGGACGTGTTTCCGCGAAGGGTCGCGTCCTCTCCCATCCAACCCTGCCACGCCTCCGGATAGATGAAGGCACTGGGCGCGTCAGTAATCACCGTCAGCGTAAACACCACGCTGGTCAGCACGCCATAGGCATTGCTCGCAATGAGAAAGTACAAACCCGCATTGGTAAAATCTACGGCCGCAAACCCGAGCGGCATGTTGGTGCCGTCCGGAATGGGCTCGTCATTGAAATACCATTGCACCGATACCGGAAAAAAAGTGTCTACGAAGGTGTAAAAGTTAAAAGGGTTTAGCCATAACGCCTCTTGGTCAAAATCGTTATAAATAAAAAACGGCACCACCGTCACCTGAAACACCTCGCTTGTCGCGCTTGTGGCTGCATTAGCTGCGACAAGTTCGTAGACCCCTGCGTCGCTAAACCCGGCGGAGTTAATTCGCAGGTAGTTGGTGTTTGCTCCCGGGACTGCTTGCCCGTCCCGGTACCACTGATAATAGATCGGTAGATCACCCGTCACCGTTTTTGACATTTCCAGGCTCGCCCCGACCGGGATAATTCTCGCATCCACCGAATCGTTCTCAAACCGAGGCGGCCGCACGCCGACCGTCACCGTCGCCACGCCACTGGTTCGGCTGCCGGCGGAATTGCTCATCACGATGTCGTAATCTCCGGAATCACTGACCGCGGCACGTGAAATCAAGAACTGCGGCCCGTTCTGTCCAGCCACGTTCGTACCATCTTTGCGCCATTGATAGGTCGTAGGGAGCCGAGTAGCGAAGCCAAAGTAAATCGTCAGCAACTCACCGGTGCCCAGAAATATCGCCTGCGGATCCGGCGAAACATAGAGCGGCGCAAAATCAAGTGTCGCAATCTCCGCAGCTTGAATTCCGAACTCGTTTGATGCCACCATGGAATAGGTCCCCGCATCGGCCTGCCTCATCGAGCGGATTTCAAGCACGTCGTTGGTCGCATTCTGCAGGGGCTCGCCATTTCTAAACCATTGACGAACCAAAGGCGCTTTTCCGCAAACGGTCGCCGCCAGGTTGAACCGGTCGGTCGCCAACACTTCACCGCTGAGACTCGGGTTAACGCCGGTGATCTCCACCGGCCCCGAATTCGAAAAATACAGGACCAATTGAACGCGATGAGTTGCGGGAAGACTATAATCAAAGGCCATCACCGGCAGCGATCTCTGCGCCGAAGACGGCACCACGCCCCCCAACGCGATCTGGCCGCCTTGTTTTTGATTAAGCTCATCGATACCGGCCGCGTTTAGCGGCACCTGAATCAACGCCCCACGATCCCAGGCAAAACCTACGCTTCCTTCCGCCCGTAAGATATCCCGCCGCCCCAAAACCTGCCCATCGCCAAGATCGTCAAAGATCAGTTTATAATCCGGCGAGTGCATCGCAACTAGCGCTGGATGTGCTTCAACCGAGTGCAGTTCAAACGGAATAGCAGAGGACGGCGTATCAACTCCTCCGGCATACAATCTCAACTCTGCGGCTGCCAGCGGCGCTGAAAACTCCGGCACATCAAAAACAAAAAAGTTCCGCGCTTCGGTTGATCCGGGCCCGCCCCGGTAACCGGCATCATAGTAAGAATCCTCCGCGGTATAAGGCTGATGATAGCTCCCAGCCGCGGCCGCCGGCACCACCAATGCGCACTCGCTTCGGGCAATATTAGTCGCAAGGAAAATAACTCCGAAGCCGATAAACAGTGTTCCCAAGGCTTTGATTTTCCCTTTTTACGCCGTTAATCAGCAGCGTCAAGCTATATCGGATGGCTACTGTTCGCCTTGCTTCGGCGCCGTCCCCAGCGGTCGAACGTCGTTGCCCACATTCTTGGATAGTAAATCTACTCGTACGGCTTCCGTTCCCATACTGATCCCTCAAAGCGTACCGCGTCCAATAGCGGCGCCCGCTCCCGAAATCTTACGCTGCGACCGTGAGTGCAGTGTTGTTCCGGTTGTTGGTCTTCGTCAGTCTCTTTGAACTTCCCGGTGTTTGCGTCGAGTTGAAGCAGCATCTCGTCGGCCCTAGCGTCAACGGCGAAAGCAACTTCTATCTCGACCTTTGGCAGCCGCCCAAAATGCGCGTAATCGC
>DATENK010000147.1:0-3929 GCA_035275085.1 Verrucomicrobiia bacterium
TCTTCGAGCAGGTAACGATCGGTCATTCCGGCGATGTAGTCGCAGATTGTTCGATGCAAACCCTCGCCCTCAATCCGTTTGGTCGCGCCGTCACCGAGCCGTTCGGGGGCAAGAACGTAGGCTTCGAAAACGGCGCGCAGCATCTCGCAAGCGCGCCGGTTCACTTCCGCAACGCGGGGATGGTAATAGACGTTCTGGTAAAGAAAGCGCCTCAGCTCCCGGTTCGCTTCCTGGCGGGCATCGCTATACCGGATCAGGGGCGACGGCTGTCGCCGCACTTCGTCGGCGCTTCCGACGCCGGCGGCCGCGATTGTCCCGGCACTCGTGGTCACGACGTCGCGGACCTGCGCGTCAATGATCGCGCCGATGATCAGTTTGTGCAGCTCCGGCTCGCGCACTTCAGGATAACGCGCTGACACCGCTTCGTGGCTCTGCCGCCAAATGGTCACTTCCTCGAGTTGCGCGGAATCCAGGATCTCGAAATCAAGGGCGTCATCCAGATCGTGGCTGTAGTAGGTAATCTCGTCGCCGAGGTCGGCAATCTGGGCTTCTAACGACGGCCATCGATATTTTTCGCCGGTGCCGTCCGGAGACTCGTGAAATTCGTCATGCTTGCGAAGGCCTTCCCGGACTTCGTAGGTGAGGTTCAACCCGGGAAACCGGGGATACGCGGATTCGAGCAACTCGACCACGCGCTGGCTCTGTTTGTTGTGGTCGAACCCACCGTGCTCGCGCATGCATTCAGCCAGCATCTCTTCGCCGGAATGACCAAAGGGCGAATGCCCCAGATCGTGGGCGAGCGCGATCGCTTCCGCGAGGTCTTCATTCAAAGAAAGGGCCCGCGCAATCGTGCGGCTGATCGATGCGACTTCGATCGAGTGGGTCAAACGCGTCCGCAAATGGTCGCCCGTTCCGTTCAGAAAAACCTGGGTCTTGTACTCCAGGCGGCGGAACGCGCGGGCATGAATGATCCGGGCCCGGTCCCGCTGGAATTCCGTGCGGTAAGCGTGGCGCGGCTCGGGATATTTCCGGCCCCGGGAATTTCCGGACTTTTGCGCAAAGGGCGCGAGCGTGCGCTCCTCATCGGCTTCCATTGTTTCCCGGGTTTTCCAGCCCTGGCGCGGCGCAGGGTGTTCAAGATCGCTCATTGGCAGTGGGATTATTCGTCGTTACGCCCGGTTGGCGAGTCCGGAGTTGGCCTTCCCCGCCCGGGAATGATTCTGTTGACCATGAACCTTGTCCGGCGAATTGAACCCAGCCGCAGGTAGCAACGGTCCACGATCAATGACAAAAGTTTTCTCGCGCTCGAATTGGCTGTTCGCTGCTCTGTTTCTTCTCGTTGTCGGAGCGGCGATATTTCGAAGCTTCTTGTTCGGCGATCTGGTCCTGCTTTATACGGACATCGGAAGCGATTCGGCTAATGTCTATTATCCGATGTTCGTCCATCTCTCGGATTACATTCGGGCAGAAGGATTCCCGTCCTGGTCGTTCTGTGTCGGCATGGGCCAGGATCTCGCCCTCAGCGCCGCTTACCTGATCTGGCAACCTGTCACCTGGTTGCCGAAAGACTTAATTGCTCCGGCTCTGGTTTATCAGCATCTCGGCAAAGTCCTGGTGGCGGGGTTGCTCATCTTTCGCTTTCTTCAGCTTCGGCGGCTGCAGTCGCCCGCGCCTCTGCTGGGTTCGTTGCTCGTCTCTTTCTCCGGCTATATGTGCATGAGCAGCTGCTGGTTCAATTTTGCGGACGAGGTCGTGTGCTTTTGTGGTCTCCTCTGGGCCGTCGAAGAAGCGGTGCAAAACAGGCGGTGGATCTTCCTGATCATACCGGTGGGTTTGGCTGGAATGATCACGCCATTTCATCTTTATCTCTGCGCGCTCTTCTTATCGCTTTACGTTCCGGCCCGCCTTTTCGGCCAGCACGGTGTGCGACTGCAGCCGATTCTCCGCACCTGCGCCATTCTGGGTGGCGTCACTGTCCTCGGTATCGGTGTTGGCGCTGTTGTTATTCTGCCTTACCTCGGCGCTATCCTAGGCAGTCCCCGCGGCTCCGGAGTCACCTCCTGGTCGACCTTGTTGAGGTCGTCGTCCGTGTTTCATCTCGAGTCGAGTCTTCATTACGTCACCGCGGTTTTACGATCGTTCTCGAATGACTTTCTTGGCACCGCGGAAAACTACAGTGGATGGCGCAACTATTTCGAGGCGCCCGCGACCTATTGTGGATTGCTTTGCCTCCTCGTCGTCCCGCAGGTTTTCGTTCGCGCGCCGCGCCGCCATGCCGTGATCTATGCCGGGTTCCTCGGCGGTGTTCTTCTTCTGACAATCTTGCCCTGGTTCAGGTATCTCTTCTGGCTGTTTCAAGGCGATTATTACCGCGCCGTCTCTTTGTTCTCGATGTTGGGCGTCGTCACTCTCAGCAGCATGGTCTGGTCACGCTACGCGAAGGGCGAACGCCTGAATCTTTGGTTGCTGGCGGCAACGACGATCACCGTGGTCAGCGTGCTTTACGTTCCTATCCCTGAACTTCAGGCGCACATAAACCGCGCTTTAAGATTACAAGCTATGATCTTTCTTCTGTCCTACGCTGTTCTGGTAACGGCCGGGCAGATTTTGCGGCGACAGTTGATTACCGCATGGGTTGTTGTCGGGCTGGTTGCTTTCGAGTTAGTGCAATTTGATTACGTCACGGTTTCGGACCGAAAAACTGTTACCTCGACCACTCTCAGCCAACCGATCGGTTACAACGACCAGACCATCGATGCCGTCCGCGATCTCAAAGCGAGCGACCCGGGCTTCTTTCGCCTCACCAAGTTTCGATCGTCCGGACCGAGCCAGCGCTTTCCCAGCCTGAACGACGCCCAGGTCTTCGGTTATTACGGAACCTCGTCTTACAGTTCATTCAACAACGTTAACTACACCAACTTCCTGACAGCTGTCGGTGCAATCGAAGAGGACTCGGAAGTTGCTACTCGCTGGTCGCCGGGATTACTGAAGGAGCCGATCCTGTCTCTTTTCGCCGCGGAGAAATATGTCCTGGCCCATGACCCAACGCCCTATCAGCGCTCGCCTCATTACGAGTTCGTAAAACAATATCGGCTCGACTATCTCTTTCGGAATGCCCGGTCCCTTCCGCTCGGTCTGGCCTTCGACCGATACGTGACCGAAGAGGCGTTTCGTGCGCTGCCGAAAATTACCAAGGCCAATGTGCTCCTGCTCGCGCTTGTCCTGCCAAACTACGGCGAAGGCCAGGCGCTCGGCCTCGCTTCGGTTTCTTCCTCCGCGCTCGAGGAAGAAATTAAAACGGCGTCGTTGAGCGGCATCGTGGCCGAGCGGCGCCGGACAGGCTTGGAGCTAACCACTTTCAAGCCTTCCCGGATCGAAGGGAAGATCCGAAGCGCTCAGAAGCGGGTTCTGGTGGTGCAAACTCCGTTCGACCGTGGCTGGCAGGCGTGGCAGGACGGAAATATCGCCCGGGTTCTGAAAGTTGACGTCGGATTACTGGGTGTCGCTGTGGATGCGGGCGAACACCAGCTCGTTCTCCGTTACCGGAATCCGTGGTGGGGGTACGGAGCGGCGATAACCGTGGTGTCCGCGGGGTTGGTCGGATTAGCTGTCTGGCGCTGGCCGCGGCTTCCCGCGAGCCTATGAATCCGGCGGCGGCGCGGGTTCAGGCGTTGTTTCGGGAACGAAGTTTTGGCGGAGCGCTCTCCGCGCGGCTCGCGCCTCCGCGCGGACGACCAGCAGGTCCAATAAGGCCAGAAGAAAGATGAGGATGGTATTCCAGGCGCAGACCAGCCAATAGATAATAAAGCGCCAGGGGTGTTCGTGCGGTTCCAGCCAGGATCGCAGGACGGTCAGCCCTGCCCCTAGCATCAACACAGTCACAATTGTCGCGATCGTCATCGTCGTTCTGCGCGAACGTTGATCGCGCA
>DATENK010000148.1:0-11151 GCA_035275085.1 Verrucomicrobiia bacterium
CCGCTGTCACCGGCATGCAGCGGCTGATTCTCGTCGCCGTACTCGATCCTGCTTGTGCCCGGATCCTGGCGATTGATAAGCATCGAGTAAATGTCCACGCCCGCTGGAATCCCAGGGCCCCACAGGAAGAACGGTATAGTGTAGTTCGATACGTTGAAGGGATCCACGTGCACGGTGCCGGCTCCGCCGTGGTCGGTAGTGACAATCAGGGCCGTCTGCCCGCGAAGCTCCGGATTGCTGCCAAGCACGGAAAATATCCGTCCCAACTCCTGATCGCATATGCGAACGGCGTTGCTCCAATTCGGGCTGCCCCACCCTGAGGTATGCCCCGTGAGATCCGGCTCAGCAATGTGAATGAACGAATAATTCGTCGGGGAAACCGAAGCCAGGTTCGCCAGTAGTTGATTGACTTCATTGGAAACAGCAATTCCGCCGCGGAGATCGATTGCCGGAACTGACGCGACGTCGATTTTGTCCTTGCCGTTGTCGGGCGCAACGAGGTCAGGCGCGCCGTTCGCCGCATCGTAGCTGCGGTCGCAGATGCCGAGCCGAACTTTGCCAAGGTACAGGGCCGTGCTCAATCCCCGGTCGTGCGCGACGTCAAAGAAGCTAGCCTTGTACGGAATGTTCAGATTGCCGGCATTCTGGAACGTATCAGTGACCGGCGGAACGTTGTTGCTATACCCATGATGAATGGTGTTCGGCGCGCCCGGCGGTGGTCCCACGGGCCTGCCGGTAAAGATCGTTGCGTGGTTCGGGATCGTTTCGGAAACGTCGTTATCGCAGCGTGCGTTGAACGTATACGCGCCTTCCGTCATTAGGCGCACAAAATTCGGGAACTGCGCGGGCGCAGTGCTCACGTAATTTGAGAGATACGGGCCACCCAGGCCGTCCAGGCTCACCTGCACCACGTAGGTGAGCGCATGCGATGTATTGATCGTCAGCGCGGCGTTCGCGCTCGCGATGCTCACTTTGCCCCACGGTAATTGATGAAACACGCGCACGGAGTAATTTGTGACATCAGCCGTGGTTACGTTCGTAATTACCAGCGTGGCGCTCGTTCCGCCTGGAATCGGCCGGCGGCCTCGCATCCAAAGGTAGCTCAGCGGTCCCGACCCTTCGGCGGTGACACTGAACGTTGCGGAAGCACCCAGGCGAGCGGACTGGTTTTGCGGTTGCACAACAATCCGCGGCGCAACACTCAGATTCACGGGGGCGCTTACGGTCGTCCCATTCGCGTCGATCACACTCGCGCGGTAAGCTCCCAGGTCCGAGAACCGCGCAGGGTTGATGGTCAGTACTTGCCCAGTGGCGCCGGTGATTGGCGCGCCATTGCGGCTCCATTGATATGTAACCGGGGTGCCTGCAGTCATGCTGTAGGCCTCGACCGCAAATCTGGCTTCGCTGCCCCAATTAACAACCGTCGCTTTGGGCGAACTGACTATCGCCGGACCCCTCGGCACGGGACCGCCTTCCTGGGGCGTGACCACACGATAAATCCGCGATGCCGCAGCAGGCAATAGATCGACTGTGGTAATCTCGCGCGCTGTCATCGCCTCGGAAATATCGGCCAGTTTCGTCCATAATCCGCTATCGAGCGATTCCTTCCACAGCAACGAATAGCTTCGATTAGACTCCGCGGTAAAAGTCAGCGCGAGATTGGATGAGACGCTCTGTAGCCCGCCGGCGCGATTGAATTCGATGTTGAGCCGCAACACACTCGACGCGTCATTGGGCCGCGTGCCCGCCTGATATTCTTGTAAGTTATTTAATCCGTCGCGATCGATGTCCAGGTTAGCGTCGCCGGGGTTCCGCGAGTCGAGTCCATATGCAGTTTCCCAATCGTCAGGAATGCCGTCGCTGTCGAAATCCAGCGTGGTAGCGAGCAAACCAGGCGTGGGCGCGCTGGCGAGAAAGTTCGTCGGATCATTCGCGAACCCGGTGTCAGAAATCCGTTGCAAGGAGAAGCCGGTGCCATCGGCGGCCGCAGACCACGGCGCCGTGTCTGAGTAACGGACGCGTTCGACAAGGATGTAAGGCACGTTGTCTCCCGCGGGCTCATCCGGGCGGCGCAATTCGATTTCGTCGGAGTCATTGGCAAGTTTTCCCTGATACGGACCCACGATGAGCTGGCCGGGGTTGACGTTGTAAGTGGCGCGAAATGCGGCGAGCGCGGAAGGGTTGTTGATCGGGTCGAAACTCACGACCAACAATTCGCTGCCCGCGGCAATCCTCGTGTCTGGCGGAAAATCGAAATCCACCGCATCGCGCAAGCGCCAGGTGTTCGTCGGGTGCGCGGGATCGAACAGCCTGACCTCAACGGATGAAATGTTGCGCAACTCGATAAATTCGTCGCGCTCATTGTCTTCGCTACCGATATCCGGCGGATGATACATGATTTCAGAAATCACGATTGGTCCCACGCGTGGATAAGTGTTCGTCGCGCCGCCCCCCGTGCGAAATTCTTCCACGCTCCCTGGATCACTCACGCCGAATGTATGCTCCGTCATCGCAACAAATTCCTCCCGTCCATCGCTGGTAACGTAGCGCCCGAAAGACACCCCGTTCGCGGCATTCCCAAACTGTACGGCGGCGCGATATCCGGTAAGAGCTCCATTCGTGGCCGCAGATAATACCACTTCGTCACCGCCCGAGCTCAACGCGAACGGAATGGCGGCGAGTTCGCGATTGGTAAATTGGTTCTCGTAAATCACCGTGAAGCCATTTGCCGGCACCACTGTGGTCGACGGTATCTGATATTTCATCAGCGTGCCATTATCGTCGCTGAGCCACCACCCGCTGATGTCGATTGGCTGATCGGTCAAGTTCAGGAACTCAATCGCATCTTCCAACGGAGCGTCCGTGTGCGTCAAAGCTTCATTAATTACAATTTCCGCCAACCGGCGCCAATTCGCCGCGCCTGGCGAGTCAGTGCCGGGGAATCGTACGATATTAGTACTGCCGTCCGGGAATCTGCCTTCGGATACGCCCTGGGCCTGCTGTTTGAAGTCGTAGCCGTCGATCAACACGCCGGCGCGCGTCGAAATGCCGATCGCTTCACCGCCGCCGCGCAACGAGAAGTTCACATGGTCAGCGCCCGCACTGGTGTTATCGTCGGCCCGAAAGCGTTGCCATGCGTTAGTGCCCGCGCCAATGTATGAAAGCTCCGGGATCTGAAAACGGGTGCGGTCGGTAAGGCTGTCCGAGAGGTACAGGCCGCCAATTGCGACCGGCGCCAGATTCGGATTGTAGATTTCGAACCAGTCATCATCGCCGGGCAGCGGATCCGCCATCCATTCATTGACCTTGAGGGTGGTGGTGCTCGCGAGCGAAGGCACCGCGATATTTGGGGCGTTCGGGCTGGGCAGTGTCAGCGTCCAATTCGTCGTACCGTTCGGAACACGACCGATCGAGAGGTCGGCCGTTTGAATCCCGTATGTCACTGAATCAATGAGGTCGCCAAAGTTCGCTTCCGATGCGAAAAGATAAACGGTGCCGCCGCTGCTCTTCAGCCCGAAGTTGGTGTTCATAAACGCTCCGCTGTTCGTCGTGCCCGGGTCGCAGATCACCCGCAGGAAGTTTGCCGGCGCGATCGTCGTGGCCGCAGGAAACACATACCTGCGGGGTTCGAGCAAGTCATCACTCAGACTTAGGTCGGTCAAGTCGATGTTGCTCGTCGTTCCATTATAAATCTCAATCCAATCCGGCGTGCGGCCGTTCTCGACCAGACCGGCATTCAGCGCGAGGACTTCGTTAATGACCAACGCGCCGCCAGTCGGTCCAGGTCCAGTCACCAACGGATTTGGGCCGCCCGGCGTCACTGTGGTGAAGAAAACCAGATCGCTGCCGCCATTAGGACTCCGCCCTTGCGAGACATTCAGCCGTTGCGGCGGATAAGTGACGCAATCAATCGGGGTGAGGTCAGGCAAAAACAAACCAATGTTGCCCTGGTCGGCACTGAGCCGGAAATTCAAGTGCTCAGCTCCCTGACTCACGTCACCATCCGCAATGAAAGCCAAGTACCCACGGCCCCGCAGGAAGCTCAATGGCGCGATCTGATGCCGCATGGGCCATCCAATGATCTCATCGCTCAAATACAATCCGCCCAGCGCAACCGGCAGCGGGTCAGGATTATACAGTTCGACAAAATCATTATCGAAAGGCGTGGTGCCAGAGGCCAGCCATTCGTTAATTCGCAACCTCGTCCCATCGCCCAATTGCGCTGCCTGGTTGTTCGCGCCAAACGTCGGCACGGTCAACGCCCAGGCGCCGTCATCCAGACGCCCGATGGATAAATTGTTCAGTTGTGGTCCAAAGGAAACTGAATCAATCAACGCGCCGCCATTCTCAACCGCATCGTAGAGGTAAAGACTATCGCCTTGTTGATCGAGCGCGAAACCGATATCGCTTCCGTAAACTACCAGGTACGAATCCAGTACCGTGCTTGAACGGAACAGGAACTTGTCCGGGTCAGTGGGATCATCCGTGAGCCGCATGCCTGTCAGATCAATCGGCGTTGGCCCAAGATTGATCAACTCGATCACATCCGGCGTTTGACCATCGTGCACAACCGCGCCCGAGTTCGCGGCGAGAATTTCGTTCAGCCGCAACCGGGGACGGCTCGAGTCAAGGGTCCACGTACGCAAACTGATTACTGCGTCCCGTCCGAAAGCCGGATCATCTTGATATAAACCCGAGTCACGTTTACCGACCAACTCGAGATAGTGCGGCCCATTTGCGAGTGCCGGCAGCGAAATAGGCGCAGCAATCGCAGTTTCCGCACTCCAGGGGCCGCCATCGACGCGGAATTTGTAATGCGTATACCCTGACCCGCTCGGAAAATTCGGGGCTGGGACATTTGGACCGGCGCCCGTAGGCGTTCCATATCCGGTCGCAACGGCCGCCCCAATCGGGACGAGCGCGCCTTTGTCGAGCCCATTTGGACCCGTGCCGCGCGCCGGCGAGCCAATCCGCAAGCTGAACCAATCCCGCACAATTTGCGCCTGTTCCCATGACGTGAACCCGGTTGTCTCGGAGAGCTGCGGGATGTACTTCAGCATCGGGTCGTTCGTCGAATTGTTACCACCAGGCCCCGTCCACGTCAGTTGCATCAGGTTATTCGTGAACGTCACCACCGCCGCGGTCTGGTTGCGCACCAGTTTCTCGGCATCGTAAATAATATTACCTTCGAGATAGAACCCAGCAGCCTCTGTCGTCCCGTCGTCGGCCAGGATAATCACGGCGGTCTCTGGATCCTGGCTGCCAATGTGCGTTTGGTGCACGATTGTATTATTAATCATCGTATAGAAATTCCCTTGCTTGGCATTCGCCGCCTGGTCGCAATCGTAAAAGATGTTTCCAATGATCGTTATCTCGGATGTTTGACCTGAATCGTTGCCGCCGCTCACTGCACTCGCGGAATCGGGTGACCCATTGCGGTGCGCGTGCATGAAAATGTTGCCTTCCACCCAGGCATCCGTGCCGTCGAGATCCAGCAGATCGTCGTCGGTTCCCATGAACACGTTATTTATAAAATGCACGATCGGTTGCGGGCGATTCCCGCCAGTAAAATCCACCGCATCATTGTAGCCCGTCGTTCTCCCAAAAAAATTCCGGACGAAAATGCCTCGCCCACCGGGCTTGATCCCGCCGGTGCCGTGAACCATTTCAACGCCGCTGGTCACCGCCGGGAATATGCATTCGTTAATCACAAAGGAGGCGCGATCCACGTCGATATAACGCTGATTGAGCGTGCCGAACGTCAGATGGTCCAGGAATACGGTGCCGTCCTCAACGCGAATGGCGGTCGAGCCATTGCCTTCGATATGCGCGTACGCGATCCGCGTCTCCGGTGAAGACGCCGCCCCATTGACGGTGATGCTGCCCCAGGCCCCGCTCGAGCCCGGCGTCCGCATGAAACGAATCCGCGCCGTATCTGTTCCTTCCGCACGTAGACGGCCGCCATTCGCCACAACGATATCCGCATTGGCATCCAGATAAACCGTTGTGCCTGGCTGGATGGTCAAGGTCGCGCCGGAAGCAATGGTGATATCGCTGGTCACCTGATACGGACCGGCTGCGGCAGTCCAAACCCTGTCGCTGCTAATGCTGCCACCCGTGGTTTGGTTTCCGCCATCGTCATACCAAATGTCGAGAGTGGTGCGGGCCACCTCCACGTCATTCGAGTTCAACGTTTGGATGAGCAATCGATTGACGCCAGGTTGCAGCGCGGCGAGCTGCGACCAACGTGCTTCCCATGGCGACCACGCGGCGGCCACTCCGTTCACCAAAACCTTGCGCGTATCGATAGCGTGTGAGGTCCCCGACAAGTTCACGCTTGAAAACGTCGTATATGCGATGCCGTTAACCGAGCCCAGCGAATGCGTTACGGTCAGCGTCAGCGGGATTTGCGAGAGGACCGCCGCCCGCCGCGCTGCGGCAAAGTTTTTCATGTCATTAATGGTCAACGTCGTGGGACCCCACCCGGAAAGCAGTTGATCGAACAACGCATTCAACTGCGAAGGCTCGAAGACCGTGTCGCAGAGGCGCTTGATCTCGCCAAAAAACAACGGCGCAAAAACAGCATTGGTCAAAAACCGGCGCAGCACCGGCATGTTGGGGGTATTCTGACCCGAAGCCGGCGGACTCAGCATGATGAAAATCGATGAGCCGGGCGAAGTCGCATAGCTGCCGATCGTATCGCCCTGACCGAAGACCGTGTCGAAATCGTGGCCAATTAACACGAAGCGGCGATCGATGTTTCCTCGATACATCGCGTAATCATCGCCAATGCCATTAAACAGCGCGGTTTCTCCGAAATTGAGCAGTGTGCCGACAGCAAAATACTTCAGCCACATCGCGACATTCACGTTTGTGGACATCGCCTGGAAATAATCGTTGTCACCAGTTACCTGGCTGAAGGCGTACGTCAGCGCGAAAAGATCGCTCCAGTCATTCTCGGTTCCGTTCGAAGTCTTCATGTAACCACGGCTGAGGTAACTGGTCGCATTGGTGCCCTGGTATGTAAGGTCGGCGTTATGGTTCCCGGTCGAAGCGCGATAAACATTGCCATCGCCGTCTTCCGGAAACAGGTCGGCCGCAAGATCGCCGTTTACCGGCTCGACGAGCAGGAAGGTGCTGTAGCCCGCGCCCTGCCCAGTGCCGTTGTTGGGAGCGGGCGCGGGAGCCGCGTTCACGCCATTGATCAAATAACGCACCAGGTGCGTGTCGGAGGCCGGTAATCCGGCTTTTTGCGCCACCGCGCCGCCCATGATCTGCGCATGCACAAACTGACCGTTCAGGTTGATGGCGGATAGCCCGTTCCAGCGATTATCGTTCGGTATGTTAAGCCGATTGTTCGGATACTGCCGCGTGCGAGAACCCGCCCCGCGAATACGAACGCCGCAGAGATACCGCACTCGTGTCCCGTCTCCGTCCGTGCTGATCATCGTGACGTTCATTTCCGCGTCTGTGCCGCGATCCGAAGGTGGAAAGAGCGCGTCTTCAGTGTCAGTCATGACCGCGCGAATGACCGGCATGGTGTCGTTCGCGGCTGCATCTCCGACTTGATAAAGCGCATTCGCAAACTGGCCGACGTTGCCGTCGATGTCTCGCGCTGCCGCTGGCCAGGTACGCGTGAGGCCCGATGTATCCGTCGCCTGAACATAGAACTCGATGATCGTGCCATTGGCGAATGCGGGGATGAATCCACCAAAGAGTTTGTCGTTCGCCACGCCATCGCCGTGCGCCCCATCATCCAACATATTCGTGCTGATAAACGAACCGGCCGGACGGGTGGTGTGGTTGCGATAAAACAGCGTCACCGCCTGCACATTCGGGAGTTCATCCTGAATTCGCGCGGTGATTGCGACCGCGTTCGTGGCCTGCGGAATTATGGGGAAATGAATGACTTCACTGATCAATGGCGCGACGTTATTGGTTCGGACTGAATTTGCCGCGCCAGGCGTTCCGCTCAGGTTTGTGCTCGGCAGCCAGTTCTCCCCCGAAGTATTTGGCAGCGCCGGATTGGCGAGCTCGAGTGAATACCCGAACCCATCCGCCGCGGAATACCATGACCACCCGGAAAAACCGTTATCGATTACCTGGCGGCAAATGATGTTGCCCGTCGCCGGACTGGCCGGTGTGCCACTGACTGTAATGTTGAAAGTGGTGGGCGTAATTCCGGTTAACGAGAATCGTCCGTTATACTCGGGTTGGTCGGCGCCTGATATTGCGACTTGATCGGACCCGCTATAACCATGTCCAAAGATGGTCACCGTGGCAGTGCTGCCGCTCCTTACGATGCTCTCGACACGACTGGCCCCGCGTCCTCCTTCGCGCCGTGCCCAATCGCCTTCAGTAGCGTAGTGGACACTATCAACTTCCTCGTCCAGTGCCGTACGCAGTTCGATGGTCTCATCTGAGTTGGCGAGCCGGCCCGTCCAACCGCCGACGTAATTTGCAACCCCAGGGTAATTCGTTTGGAACGCCACGGGATCAGCGGCCACCACCAGGTAACCACCCGGCTGGATCGAGACGTTAGGAAAAATAAACTGCACGCCGCGCGTGAACCGCCACCCGGTCAGATTGATAATGCCGGACGAAACGTTGTGCAGTTCGAGCCATTCGTGCGCGCTTTTGCCGCTTCGTGGATTAAACATGATTTCATTGATAATGACCTTCCCAGCAAAGGAGGCGTTCGGGTCGAGGGTATAGGTCCAATCGCCGCCCTCGAATGCATTTGGTGGCGCCGCCAGATCCGCGATCCCGTGCCCCGCCGCCCAACGCACTTCAACAGTCCCGTTCGGCGGAGGCAGAAAGGCAAACGTATACGGACCGGCCCCGGACCCGGTCACTGAGCGCGCCGGCCGGCTGTTAATCAGCAGATCGTTCGAACTCACCCCGGAAACCGGTTCCGTGAAAGTCACCCGAATCTGTGTAAGCGAACGCACTGTCACATAAGCAGGCGGATCGAGTACCGCGACTGTCGGCCCAACGTTATCGGGTGTGCTGTAAGACCATGTGGCGCCCGGCGCGCCTGGATCAAACGAATTGGGAATGGTCGCCAGGTCGCGAATACCATGCGTGTTCGCCCATGAAAGGTTGATCACGGTCGCGTTCGGCTGTGGAAAGGTAAAGGTGTACACCGCCCCAGCGCCACTGAGTCCGGTCGCAGGCACTCCATTGACCAGCAAATCACTTGCATTTACACCGGCAACAGGTTCGCTAAACGCAATCGTAGCCTGGGTCAGGTTAACGACGAGAGAACCGGCGGGGGGATCTTGAGCGACGATCCGCGGCGGCGCTTGATCCACCAGACTATAGCTCCAACGATTGATCGCGCGCGTGGGATCGAATGTATTCGGCGGCGTTTCAATGTCCTGAATGTTGCATCCCAGAAACCATGTGATGTTGACCGTCCCATAGGCTGGCTGCGGGAAATTGAACGTATAGATTGACGGCGACACCGTCTGGACAGTTGCCGCAGGGGCGTTATTGATCAGAAGATCGGCGGCATCTACGCCTGTGACGGCCTCGCTGAAGGCGACGGTAAGTTGTACGAGATTTGTGACCGTGGCGGCAGCGAGCGGCGATTGGGAAGCGACAACCGGCGCACTGGGATTGAGTAAACTGTATTGAAACGTTGCACCAGGCGCCGTACCGTCGAAGGGTTTGGGGGGATTGTCCGTATCGACAATTTCGTGGGTGGCCGACCAGGAGATGGTAACCAAACCGAAAGCCGGTTGGGGAAAACCAAACGTGTACGTGGTGTTTGTCGTGCTGGCAAGGGTGACAGCTGGCACACCGTTGATGAGAAGGTCCTGCGCGCGGACGTCATTGACAGGTTCGGTAAAGACGATCGTGATGTTCGTGAGGTAATAGGTCTCCCCGGGCGCCGGGGTTATGGATTGGATCCGCGGTGGCAAGGCCGATGGGTCCGGGAAAAACCCGTAGAGCTGGCCGTTAAAGCCGAAATCGGTGCTGCTGCTGATATTCTGGTTGAAGGCGTGCACGGCCAGAACGTTGGTGCCGATCACGAGCGGAGGATTGGGAATAAGGTAATCGAGATAAGCCGCCCCGCGGTTTTGGGGTTCGCTAATTGAACCTGAGCTCACGCCGTTAAATGGGATTTCGCCGCCCGGCATGTTGTAGCGATTTATCTCAACGCCATTGAGCCAGGCGATATAGCCATCATCGGATTGGGTTCTGAGATACAGGTTGGTGACGCCGGAAGTGTTTGCGATGACAAAGGCCGTGCGGAGGTAAATCGAAGTGTAACCCCCTTGCATGTCGCTCAAGAAGGTGCCCGGGTTTTCGAAGGAGTTGTAGGGGTCCCCGTAATAAAACGGGGCGAAGCCATCGGCCCAGCCCGATTCATCGAAGCCCGGCTGGCGCCAGGCGGTGGTGGGCGTGGACGCTTCACGTATGCCCCTGGTGAATTTCCACAGACCGTTGGATTGGACGAGGATGGTGCGGTCATCCATCGTGTAACTCCAGGTGTGGCCGACCACGCTGGGATCGAATGGGTTAGGCGGAATTGCCAGGTCAGTAATGTCGTGGTTGCGGGCCCAGGTCACATTGATGATCCCATTGGGACCGGGCGTCGGTCGAGGAAATTGGAAAATGTAAAACGCATCGCCGCCTGTGAGGTTAAGGGCCGGCGTCCCATTCAGGAGAAGGTCCGCGGCGTTGACGTTGGTCACAGGTTCTGAAAAGCCGATTTGAATCTGGGTCAGGTTTGTCAATAGTGAACCAGGGGGAGGGTCGATGTAGCCGATAAATGGCGGCGTGCGATCAACCAACTCATAGCTCCAGGTATTCCCCGGCGTGGTTTCATCGAACGGCAGGTCGCCAGGGTAGCCAAAGTCGTGGATGCCGTGCTCCGGTGCCCAGGAAATGTTGAGGGTGCCGGCCGGTGGTTGGTTGACGTAGACTATGTAATTGGAGCCGTTGCCGGGGTTTTCGATGAAGCTGGCGATTTGGCCATTGACGAGGAAATCATAGTAATCAAGCCCGGTGATGCGTTCGCTGAACGTGATTTTGATAGTGCTGAGTTCGGTAATGATTGATCCCCGCGGAGGGTCGACTGCGAATATGACCGGAGGATTGGTGTTGATCGGTGGAGAATGGACAATCACGGCAATCGGCGCA
>DATENK010000149.1:0-6411 GCA_035275085.1 Verrucomicrobiia bacterium
AATGCCATTCGTCATCACGTGCAGCGCGCTCGGCATATGAACCTTCCCACCGGTGTAACGCACGCGATGCAGCGCGCCGTCCCGCGCACCAGACGTCTGCCAGCCTTTCAAACCGCAAAGGTACAGTTGTCCGTCAATTGGATGAAAGCGCCCGCGCATGATTCCGGTCTCAAACTTCAGCGGAAACTGGACGGTCCCGCCTTGCGCGCGGTCGCGGTCTCGTTCCATCATCACCAGGAACAAGGAGGACTTGCCGTACGATGTGTGCAGAAGTTGTCCCTCAAATGGTCCCCATTTATCACTGGTCACCCAAATTTGTCCCCCGCTCGAATTATCAAGTGAATACGGGATCCAACACACCGGCGGCTCATAGCTCGTCGGCGGCTCGGGGGTGTGCGCATGAGGAACATAACCGTAGAAGCGGCCCGGCTTGATCAAATCGATGCGACTCGTGGGAACCCAATTGCCCTGGTTATCGGCACAGGTGATTTCGTCATTCGGCCCAATGCTCATGCCGTTGGCCGCCCGCAAGCCATGCGCGATCAATTCGGCCCCCGACCCGTCCTTGGCGACGCGCACCATCCCGCCGCTGAGCGGCAGGTCCGATTCCACGCGCTGGCCGCACCGAACGTAATAAAAATTCCCCGCGTGATCCGTCTGCAGATCCAAAGTAAACGAGTGATAACTCGCGTTTATGGGATTCTCGTTGAAAAAGCTTTCGTAATAATCGGCCTCGCTATCGCCATTCAGGTCATGCAGCCGCACAATCTGATCGCGGCAACCCACAAACAACTTGTCATTTACGATCTTCAACCCGAGCGGCTCGAACAACCCGGCAGCATAGCGTTTCCAGGAAAGCTTTTGCAGTTTGTCATCGATTCCAGACACGATCCAAACGTCGCCATTCCAGGTTGAAAGCGCCGCGCGGCCATCCGAAAAGAAATCCATCGCCGTGAATCGCAGCCACGATCGCCACGGGTTTTCTTCAGGCGCAGTCAGCATATCCACCACGTACGGGCCGCCAAAACCCAGGCGTCCTCGCGCGTTAACTACTTCGGGCCATAGCGCAGGCCCGCCATGACACAACTTTTCCGGAAGAGTCGCTTCCGAGGACGGAATGGAAAAGGTGATCGGCTTCTCACGAGCTGGGATCTCTCTTCCTTCCGCAAGTCGCAACGTTTTCTGTCCAGCACCGACCGTGATCGTCCTCACCAACACCGGCTTGCCTTCGCGCCAATCAAGCGAAGGGCTTTCGAAAACCTCGGCATCGGCCACTGCATAGCGCAGCACTACACGGTTGCCATTCCGATACCATCCCTTGAATCGCGCCCAGTCCTTTGGCAGTGGCCCCGCTTTGTACCGGCGCGGATCGGCAATTTCGTCGCCGCGCGTCCAGCCCGGTTCACGTTTGGTGGAGAAAAAAATGTGGCCGTCCGCAAACGCCTCCTGGCTGCCTTTGTAAGTGTTGAGATGCGTGTTGGAAAGGTTCAGGAAGCCGCCAGTCCATCCGGCGGCATAACGCATCAATTCCGTGTCGAAACAGACCGTTGCCTCATTGCTCGACCCGACTTTGATAGCAATGCCTTTCAGCACCAAATTATCCGGGGCATTCGAGCTTGTTTTGCAATTGATCGTGTAACACAGAAATGGCCCATAATCCATCTGGTACCCGCGGGTGGACTGCGGGGCTGGCGCCGGAGCGCCGAAAGCAGAAGTCAGAGCGAGGGGGAGCAGTGTCAACAGGCGCTTCAACACTGACAGATTAACGGCGGTGCAATGCTCAGGCAATACTTTGCCATTGCATTCCAACGGTAGGCCTTATAAACAAATCACATTCTTATGGCGCAGACGATTTTTCATGCTTCGGTGGAAGGCGCGCAGCATGGCGCGAAAAGCCTGGCTGATTTCCTCTCCTACGCAAAGAAGTCCGGGGCCTCGGGCGCCCAGCCATCGAACTATATGCTGCAAGGGGGCAAAGGGCTTAAAAGCGCCAAGGAGATCAAGGAGACGTTCGGCAAAGCCAAACTGAAGCTGGACGGCGTATCGGCGCATTGCCCTTTTTGGGTGCACACTACAGCCTGGACGGGCAGCCCGAGCATCCGGCCATTTATCCCGGCCGAGGTCGCGCGCAAACCCGTCGAACAAATCGAACGGTGGGCCGAGCGTTACTTGCTTGAACTGATGGATCTTTGCGCCGAACTCGACGTGAAAATCCTGCCGATGTTCTGGGGGGTGGCTTTCGGGTGGGAACTCGCGACCGGCTATCCGTGGGGCTTTTGGAAGGGCGGCGATTACGACCTTATCAAAGAAGGCCAGGAGCGCTTCGTGAAGAAGACACAGAAACTGCGCGACCACGCGAACTCGCTCGGCATTTATCTGTGTCATGAGATTCATCCCGGTACGGCCGCGATGTGCGCGGATGATTTCCATCAACTTGTGCAGATTTGTGAAGGGGATCGCTGCCTCGCCGTGAATGCCGACCCTTCGCACTGTTGGGAAGGCGAAGATTGGGAAACGCGTTTTCGCAAAGTGGCTGACCGGGTTTACGCGTGCCACGTGAAAAATTTCGTGATTCGCAAAAACATTCCGCTGCGAAAGATGGCGCCGGACTGGCCGGACCGCGCGATGCAGTTCACCGATCTGCCGACGGGCGATCTCAGCATGGCGCGTTACGTGGAGATGCTGGTGAACATCGGTTACCCCGGGCGCTATTGTCAGACGATGAAAACGAAAAGCGCGCCGCTGATCGTCGAAGCGGAGAGCGCGTACCGCGATCTGGACGCCACTAGCGCGAATGGCATTGCTTACGTCCGCGACAATCTTTGTTTCCCACTTGCCGCCGGCTCATTCGAGGAAGGGATGGGGGCGTAGAACCCCTCTTGAGGAAGGGGGGGACCCCCCTTGGGGGTTTTTAAGTGTCAATGTGTCAGGACCCGCATTAACATTGGTCACAATTGATGTTTGCAAGTGTCAACTCGGGTGTCAGGCAAGTGTACGCAAGTGTCAGGAGGGCGGCAAAAAGTACCCGGGATCCTTACTCGGTGAAAGACTGGTAAGAGGCGACCAAGCCGTCGCGCGTCAGGTAAAAGGTGTAGAAGCGGCTTTCGGACGGGGTGGTGAGGCGGTAGATGCAGAGGTCCTTCACAGGCACACCGTGGCGTTCGATGTTGTTTTCTGAAATGTCGCGTTCAGTGAGAAACGCAAATGATTTCATGTCCTTCAGGCGCGTCGCGAGGCTTTGCGCGCGTTCGGAAGAATTGCGGTACGTCGCGAGGAATTGGGATGTGACGAGCGGCGATTCTTTTTGGGCCGCGAGAGCGCAGAGCGCGCTCTTGAGCGAATCGGTGCGGGCTGGTGAAGGGTCGGGCTGTTCCTTCAGGCGCGAAAGTTGCAGTTCCGGCGCGTAGAAGCCAGCGATTTTCACGGCGATATTTGCGGGATTCGCCTGGCGCGAATTGCACAAGACAATGACGGTGAGTTCCTGCTTCAAGAATCGTATGAAATAAGTTTTGAAACCGGTCATGTGTGCGCCACCGTGATTTACCATCGGCACGCCCAGATAATCGTCGACGCCCCACCCGAAGCCATAATCGGTTTTGGTGCCGTCGTTCAAGCGCGTCCGAGTCCACATCTCGTCAAGGGATGAATGGCTGATCAGCTTGTCCTCGAACAATCCGCGATCCCACTTCGCGAGATCGAGCACGGTTGAAAGGATACCGCCGCCAGCGTAACCGAGAATCGTAGGGGCGACATAAGCACCGGCATGGAACGTATTGCTCCGCCATGTATAGCCAAGCGCACGATTGCGCAGATCGCAGGTTGCGCTGTTCACGTCAGTATTCTTCATTTTCAAAAGCTTGAATATCCTGGCGCGCAAAAAGTTCTGCCACGTATCGCCGGTGATCTTTTCAATGATCATGCCGAGCAGGTGATAGCCCGTGTTGCTGTAAGCGTAGCGCTCGCCCGGTTCGAAATTGAGCGGCAACGTTTGCAGTGAACGAATCACGTCCGGTGGTTCTATGTCTTTCGTGAGGTCCACTGTCGGTTCATTAATAAAATCCTTGATGCCGGATGTGTGCGTGAGCAGATGCCGAATGGTGATGCGTTCCCATAAAGGCGGTGTGCCTTGCAGGTATTTGCTGATTTTGTCTTCCACCGAAAGCTTGTTGTCCTCAACCAACATCATCACCGCAGTTGCCGTGAACGTTTTTGTGATCGATTGCAACTGGAAGACAGTATTCGCGGTGATGGCGACTTTGCGGTCGATGTCAGCATAGCCATAACCTTGCGAGCGCACAGGTTTGCCGCGACGCAGCACTGCCATTGATAGGCCAGGGATGTGTTGCTCCTCCATTTGCGCGCGGAGGTAACGGTCCAACTCGTCGGCGAATGCCGAGCAGACGCCAAGGACCAGAAAGAGCAGCAGGTAAAGTTTTCGAGCGATCACCGCTCGATGCATACCAAAGGTTCGGACTGGCCGCAGCCGTAAAAAGAGGAAACAATTGCGACCTGTGAAGCGTTCAACTGATATGAAGTATCTTTTATTTGCGATGATGCTGATGGCGACGTCGGCAGCGGCGGTGGACGACGCGGTTGAGAAACGTATCGAGCGTGTCGTGAACAGCCTGCTGCCCGACAGCCCGTTCCGAAACAAATTTGAGCCAGCGGCGTCCTTGAAGAAGCGGATGGCTTACTTTCATACGCCGGGGGTTAGCATTGCAGTGGTGAATGATTATCGCATCGAATGGGCGCGCGGGTTTGGAGTCAAGGAGTGGGGCAAGCCAGCGCCAGTGACGGAAGAAACAATGTTTCAAGCGGGCTCGGTCAGCAAGCCGACGTTCGCGCTGGCCGTTATGCGACTGGAGCAGGACGGCCGATTGGACCTGGAACGTGATGTGAACGACTACCTCAAATCGTGGAAGATGCCGGCGAACGATTCATGGCAGCCGCATGTGACGCTGAGGCAATTGCTAAGTCATACAGCGGGCACCACCGTGCATGGGTTTCCGGGGTATTTGCGAACGGACAAGATTCCCACTCTACCGCAATTGCTGAGGGGCGAACCGCCCGCGAACACACCGGCAGTGCTGGTGAATATGATGCCCGGCACGGAACTGCGCTATTCCGGCGGCGGGACCACAGTGGCTCAGCTCATGGTGACAGAACACATCGGCAAAGCATTTCCCGAGATCATGCGCGAAGTGTTGTTTGAACGCGTCGGAATGAAGCAGAGCACCTACGAACAGCCATTGCCAAAGCGTTGGCACAAATACGCCGCCACTGGGCATCCCTCCGATTACCGCGCCATCGTTGGTGGCTGGCATGTTTATCCAGAGATGGCCGCAGCCGGTTTATGGACAACACCGTCGGATCTCGCCCGCGCCGGCCTCGATTTGCAACTCGCGCTGAAGGGCGAGACGAACCGTTTGCTCAAGCCCAAACAAGCGGAGCGGATGCTGACCCCGGGCATCAATGACGCGATCGGAGTCGGCTATTTTCTGGCGGGCAAAGGCCACACGCAACGGTTCACGCATGGCGGTTGGGACGAAGGCTTTGTGACGCAGATGACCATGTATCGTGAGGATGGAAAAGGCGCGGTGGTCATGGTGAACTCGAACGAAGGCAATCCGCTTTTGGGCGAAATCGAGCGCGCCATCGCACGTGAGTACAGATGGCCCGACTATTTTCCGGAGGAGAAAAAGACAATCAGTCTTGATGCCAAACTGGCGGAAGCCTACGCAGGTGATTATTCGGGGCGCGGACTCAAATTTACCCTCTTGAACGAGGGCGGGAAAGTGTTTCTAAAAGCAAACGGGCAGCAGCCGCTCGAATTGCGTGCCGAATCAGCAACGCATTTTTTTTCCGAGGTTCTCAACCTTGAGATCACCATAAAGCGAGACGCTGACCACGGGGTGAAGGGGTTCACCTGCGAGCAGGATGGCCGGAAGATCGAATTCAAGCGGAGCGATTCGTAGGCAGTCCGTCTATTTCCTTACACCAACGACATCTATGTATATCATATGTATATGAGCAAAAAAGTCATGGTGAGTGATGAAGCGTACGCAACCCTCTTGAAGCACAAAAGGGCTACGGAAAGTTTCAGTGACGTCATAAAACGTCTCGCTCCTCTGCCAATTGGTACGTTCGGCGATTTGCAAAGGTATTTGGAACATCTCGAAGGACCGCTTTTGTCAGATGGCCTGGGAAGCCGGCCGAATCGAACGAGAGTTGGCAGGCCGTGGCGCGGGCCCGGGCGAGAACGATAACTGGATTGCCGCGACTGCTCGGACCTGGGGGTTGCCACTTGTCACTCGCGACACCGCTTTCGGAGGCGTACGCAATCTCCGCGTGGTCAGGTATTGATCAATGCGCCTCGGCAGCGGGCTTTTTGGATTCGGCGATGACTTTGGC
>DATENK010000150.1:0-7469 GCA_035275085.1 Verrucomicrobiia bacterium
CCACCTGCGGGCGGAGAGCCACCGCCACCATCTCCGCCACCGCCACCGCCACCGGGAGGAGAACCACCGCCGCCGCTCGGAGGACTGCCGCCCCCGCCGCCACCGCCACCGCCAGAACCTGGCGCCGGGCCCGGCGTCCAAAAGCCGCCGCCCGCGAAACTCGCCGCGCCGCTAACCGTTTGTTCCACGTGGCCATCCGAGAACAGCACATTTCCGCGCCCTTGATGGACGTCTGCGCTCCAGAGGATGCGATTGCTCGTGTTGATGCCGCCGATGATGTTCCAGTCGCTCGCAAGCGTAGCCTCAGTCGTATCGTACGTAGTCAACGGGCGGAGCGAGTAGCTGACGTTCGTATTGCTCAGGCGATCAAAGGAAGGCGCCGCGTTCCGCCGATCGCTCGGGCACACGAGCATCGACACGTCCAGAAGATCGTTCGAGAGCGCTTGAAAATGCCGATAAAGTCGGGACGTTCCGAACGGCACAAATTCCAACGTGCCGCCTTCGTTCGTGCGCACTTGCATCGGATAGCGGCTGTTGTGATCGTGCGCGAACTCGTGGAAAGCCAACCCGATCTGCTTGAGGTTGCTCGCGCATTGCGCCTGGCGCGCGCGCATTTTGCCTTTGGAAATTACGGGGAGAAGCAAGGCCGCGAGAATCGCGATGATCGCAATGACCATGAGCAACTCGATCAGCGTGAAGGCAGGCGGCGGCGAACGATGCCCGAATGTTTTCATGGCGTCAGCCTGGTCTTTGGCCAGCACGTTGGGTGCCGCCTATATTTTTACGCTTGTTCCCGCAAAAACACAACTGTTTCGCGCGCCAGACTCACGCACATGGCGGCCAAATCACGCTTGCTTCCTCTAATCTCAAACGGGAAGCTTGAAACATGGATCGCGGGAAGGAAATTGAGTCCATCCTCATTACTGAATCCCAGATTGCCGCGCGTATTGCCGAATTGTCTCGCGAAATTGAGCGCGATTTCCTTGGGCGCGAACTAACAGTCGTCGCAATCCTGAACGGCACCGTCCTGTTTCTCGCCGACTTGATCCGGCATTTGAATCTGCCCATGCGCCTGGATTTCGTCGGCGTTTCGAGTTACCGCTCCGGCACACAATCGGGGGAACTTGTCTTTACCAAAGAATTGGGGCTTGACGTGCAAGGGCGCGACGTGTTGCTCGTGGATGATATTTTGGATACGGGGAAAACGTTGCATCGTGTCACTGCGAAATTGCGTCAGCTCAAGCCCAATCAGATCAAGACGTGCGTGCTGCTCGAAAAAGCCGCCCCGCGGACGCACGATATCAAGGCCGACTACGTTGGATTTTCAATTCCCAATCTGTTCGTGGTGGGTTACGGATTGGATTTCAACGAACGCTACCGCAATCTGCCCTTTGTAGGCGTGCTGCGGCCCGAGCTGTACAAAACGTGAACGTGACGGTTCAATTCTTCTCTTACTTCAAAGAGCTGGCGGGCTGCGACCGATTTACGGCGACGGTTCCGAAAGGCGCGACTATTGCCGAGGTGATGGGAGTAATTTATAAACAATTTCCAAAATTGGAGCCGATGCGCAAATCAACACTCATCGCCGTCGGCGTGGATTACCAGGACCGCGCGTACGTACTTAACGAAGGCGATGAAGTCTCATTGTTTCCACCGGTGCAGGGCGGATGAAACGCGACCTGACGATCACGCACGAACCGGTGGATGAAGCGAGGCTCGTCGCGGCACGCAAAATGTCTTCGGCGATGGGAGCCGCGGTCTATTTCGCAGGCGTGGTGCGCGCCAATGAGGAAGGAACGACAATTTCCGCGATCGATTACGAAGCGTTCAAGCCGATGGCCGAGCGGCAATTCCATTTGATCTTCGACCAGGTCCAGAAACGCTGGCCCATCGAGTCCATCCGCCTGATTCATCGCATCGGCGTGGTGCAAGTCAACGAACCATCGCTGTGGGTGGAAGTCATTGCGCCGCATCGCGGCGAGGCCTTCGCTGCTTGCCAATTCATCATCGACGAAATGAAAAAGACCGTCCCGATTTGGAAGAAACCGACCAGCGCGCTATGCTGACTTGGCCGCCTGAATGAAGGCCGCAATCTTTGCGGGATCTTTTTTTCCGGGGGCAAATTCAACCCCTGATGAAACATCGACGGCGTACGGCCGCACCTTGCGTATTGCGTCAGCAACATTTTCGGGAGTCAACCCGCCGGCGAGAATGATGGGACGACCGAGCTTGCGCGCCTGGATGGCGAGATCCCAATTGAACGTGGTTCCTGTTCCGCCAAGTTGCGCGGGCGTATAACTGTCCAGCAGCCAGGAACTGGTGTTATAGGTTGGCAGCATTGCGAGCGAAGCCGCGTTCTGGACGCGAAAGGCTTTGATGGTGGCGGTTGGGGAAAAGCGCTTTAGAAATTCGGGCGTCTCATTGCCGTGAAATTGCAACACATTTAGACCACAGAGTGCCGCACTGCGAACCACGTTTTCCGTGGCGTCAGCGAAGACGCCGACCTTCACCACGAAGGGAGGCAGCGCGTTTTTGATGGCGGCCGCCATGTCCATCGAAATTCGGCGCGGGCTGCGTTCATAAAACATGAAGCCGAGCGCATCAGCTCCGGCATTCACCGCCGCGACTGCGTCCTCAATGGAAGTGATGCCGCATATTTTGATGCGAACGCTCATTAATTAAGAGCCGGTCTGGAGACCAGCGTTACAGCTTAACCTCGCTGATGAGTTTTTCCAATCGGCGCCCGTATTCGACGAAGTTTTTGCGCATGGCATCGTCATTGGCTTTCGACGCTGCATCATGGAAAACGACCACCATGTGCGGTTCGATGGAGATGCCCCCATCGTAGCCGCGCGCAAATGCGTCCTTAAGAATATCGCGCACCCGCCCCTCTCCTTCGCCGGGCCAGTTATAGTCTGCGTCATTCTTTTTGGGATTCCACGTGGCGTCCTTCACATGGATATGCACCACATGATCGCGAACATGGGTCCAGAATTCCCACGGGTCCTGTCTAGGCCAAGGCTTGGCTTTTGAACGGTCGGGGTTGAACACTGGATTGGCCGTGTCGAAAACCCATTTCAGCCCGGGTACCTTGTCCACCAATTCCAGCGCATGTTGCCAGCTCATCCCGCCGTAGTTCATGCAATTCTCGTGCACGGCCGTGATGCCGACGTCCAAAAAACGCTGCGTCACTTCTTTGACGCGCTTGATGACTTCGGGCGGCGTTTTGTATTCGTCGTCGCCAGGTTTAAAGCTCATGATGCGGACGTACTTGGCGCCAAGTCGTTGCATGCGTGGAATGGTGCGCTTCACTTCCGCCAACGTAAGTTCGAATGGATCATCCACCTTCTTCGCCCAGTTCATGATCGTCGATCCGAAGCAATAGACTCCGACGCCAGCCTTGTCCAATTGCGCCACCGCCGACTCGAAAGCCTTGTCGGGAATATCGTGGAAGTTGGCCTTCGGATGCCCAGCCACTTCAACGCCGCGCATCTCCAAGTGTTTCCAGCCGAGGTCTTTCGTGGCCGCAATCTGGCCTTCGATTGTGTTGGCGGCCTCATCGCCAATGCCTGTCAGGATCATAAGTTAGCGCGTGAAAGATTTAGTGAAGTCCTCGCTGCCGATTTGGAGCACGGTTTTTTCAAACTTCGACGACGCAATCAATTCGTTGAGCTTCTTCTCGAATGCCGCGCTATCCATCGGTAATTGCACCGTTTGATTCACCAATGATGAGTAGAGCATCACGTTCGCGAGTTCAACTGAATGAATCCCTTCCTCGCCCGGGACGAGCAAAGGCGTCCCATCCAGAATCGCATCCACGAAATTTTGCATCAACGTGGCATGTTGGGCGGGCGTATTCTCAAAAGGAATATCGACGTTCCAAACCTCCGGCCGCGCAAAGGCACTCCTCGCTGTTTTGCTGAAATCGATCATGTCCGCTTCATTGCGGACGAAGGTGAGCTTGTTGTTTTCAAGCACGACCTTGCCGCGCGTGCCGCAAATCTCGAAGCGATTGGTGCCTGGCGATTCGCCCGTGGATGAAACAAAGATGCCCGTGGCGCCACTCGGCCATTCGAGGTAGATCGTAACGTTGTCTTCAACCTCGATGTTATGAAAACGTCCGATCTGGCAAAAGCCACGCACGCGCGCAGGCATGCCGCAAAGCCATTGCAGCATGTCGAGCTGATGCAGGCACTGATTGAGCAGTACGCCACCGCCCTCCCCCTTCCACGTCGCGCGCCAACCGCCGCTCGCATAGTACGCCTCCGTCCGAAACCAGTCGGTGATAATCCAATTGATGCGCACGATCGGCCCAAGTTCGCCATCCTCGATGAGTTTGCGGATTTTCATGTAGCGCGGCTCCGTGCGGAGCTGGAACATCGCACCGAAGACCAGGTTCGGCTTTTTTCTGTGCGCTGCGATCAGGCGTTCGGCGTCCGCCTTATGCGCCGAGATCGGTTTTTCCACCATCAGATGCACGCCAGCATCGATCGCCGCCAACCCCAACGTCGTGTGCTGATAATGCGGCGTGGCAATCACGACCGCATCGATCTCGCCCGAACGAATCAGCTTCTCGCCATTGTCGTAAATCTTGACCGGCTTGTATTTTTCCAACTTGCCCGGTGAAGTGCTGCAAACAGCGACCAACTCCGCCCGATTGACCTTTCCCGCGAGGAGATAATCCGCATGGTACTTCCCCATGTTCCCCATGCCGATTATCCCAATGCGAACTTTGTTCATCGTCCCGTTTATGTTTGCCGAAAACGGTTGAGTTTACAACGGGGAAAGGTTTAATGGACGCGTGATCCGCTGTGTCTGTTTTGCGTTGCTGCTGTGCACTGCCCGCGCATTCCCCTGGGGGCCGCACGCGGAAATCACGCAGGCGGCTCTCGACGCACTCGGCACCAATGACCTGCTGATCCGGCACCTGGGCGCACAAGCCCAGCGGCTGACCAATTACGCATGGATGGGGGATTACCGAAGATTGCCCTTCGAGGAGCCGGACGAACTTTTTTACGCGGACGATTACCTCTTGTTTCCCGACGCCACCACGCATTGGGACCATATCTGCCCCGAAGTAAGAAAAACGTATCGGCCGTATTTCCGGCGAGCATTGCAGGCGCTGCGCACCGAAACGCCACGCAACGGCGCGCGATGGATTGGGTCGCTCCTGCATTTCGTTGAGGACACGGGCTCGCCCCCGCACGCCGCCGAAATCCGCGGCGCGCTGCACACCCGAATGGAGACGTGGGTGGACGCCAAACAGATTCATATCCGGGGTTACCAGCCGCGGTTGATGGGCACCAATGACGAACAAGCGCTGGATGGCTTCGTAAAGCGCATGGATGAAATCATCGAATATTCCAAAGAGCGCGCCAAACGCATGCGGCTCAACGCCGAAATCAGCAATCGCAAAGCGGTCGAGCCGGTCGTGCTGGAATCGGCGCAGGAAACCAGCCGTTTGACTGCCGACCTGCTCCACACATTGGGAGTCATTGCCGCCGAAAATCCAAAGGCCGGCGGCACTCTGCGCGGAACAGTGCAGTCGCATGAGCCCGTGGGGCTGGAACGCTTCCCTGCCAAAGTCGCGATCGCCGGCACAAGCTATTCGACGCTGGCCGACTTACGCGGGAACTTCGAGTTCCGGAATTTGCCCGCCGGCGATTATGAAATCATCGCCCTTCGCGCGGGAAACAGCGTAACCAACACCGCAGTGCATGTGCAGCACGGCCAAACGAACGGCTGCCGGCTGGTGCTGCAGGAGAGCTCCGGCAATCTGATTCGCAATGGCGACTTTGCCATGCACTGGAAGGACCGGTCTGCGCCGGACTGCTGGGATTTTTGGCAAGGCACCTGGAACGGCGAAATCATTCCGCTTCAAGTGAATCAGAAATATCGCCTGGCAGCGAAGTTCAAGCCGGACATGGATGCCGAAGTTCTGCTGCGCTGGACCCGCCATCTGCCTCATGCGTTGCCTCGCATGGCCACCGCGCCCATGTTTCAAACCCGCAAACTCACCGAGGAGGAGAGCGCCCATGAATTTACTGCGTCGGAAAGCTTTGGCCTGCTGCAAGTCAGCATTAAGTCTTCCGGCAAGCGTCCGCAGGACGTTCTTGAGAGCATCCAATTAGTGCCCGTGCGCGGAAATTGAAAATAAATGATATGAGACAAATTGCATTATTGACGTTTGCCTTCTTTGCGCCCATCGCGTTTTCCTGGGCCCAGACCAACAGGTTCGAAGCGGAAATCCGCGCGTTCGAAGCGAGCGACCGCACCAATCCGCCGCCGAAAAGAGGCGTGGTGTTCGTGGGCAGCTCCAGCATCCGGTTGTGGACAACTCTGGCGCAGGATTTTCCCAAACAGCACGTGATTAATCGCGGTTTCGGCGGCTCCGAAATCAGCGATTCAATTCATTATGCGAAACGGATTGTGATCCCCTATCGTCCTCGGCTGGTGGTGATCTATGCCGGCGGCAATGACATTCACGCCGGCAAAACTCCAGACACCGTCTTCGCGGATTTTACGAACTTTGTCGCCACCCTCCGTGCGACTCTGCCCCGAACGCGCATCGCTTATATCTCAATTGCGCCAAATCCGGCACGCTGGGCCGAGGTGGACAAAGTGCGCGCGGCGAACCGCTTGATCGCCGATTATGTGCACGGCCACCGCAACATGGAATTTATCGACGTATTTCCCCATATGCTCGGTTCCGACGGACAGCCGCGCCCCGAAATTTACCGCGAAGACCGCCTCCACATGAACGAGAAAGGTTATGCCCTCTGGAAAGACATCGTGAAGCGCTATTTGTGAGAAGCCAACAGAGCCGCGCGCGTCAGCAAGCTCCCTCAATGTCGCCCCGTCGCGCGTTTACCCGATCATCTTCTCTGCAACGAAGGCTGCTGCGCGTATTCGAGGAAGAATTCCCCCGTCGCCCGAAATACCCGGACGTAATCCTCAAGCGTGCCAGGTTTGACCAGGTAAGCGCTGGCCCCCAGATCGTAAGCTTTGTCGATATCCTCTTGCAGGCCCGACGAGCTTACGACCACGGTGAGAATGCGCAGGCCCTTCTTTCGCATCCATTGCAGAAGCTCAAAGCCATTCAGGTTGGGCATTTTGAGATCGACGAACATGAGATCCGGCTTCGGGAACGGACAACCAGGTTTCCCAACGCCTGAAAGGTAATCGATCGTTTGCTCTCCATCATTCACAAAACGGACTTGCACCGGAAAGGCAAGTTTCTTGAGCTGTCGTTGGATGAAGAACTGGTCGTTGGGATCATCTTCGGCGACCAGGATTGTCTTGCGCATCAATGTTCCCATCATTCCCAACTCTCAACCCGCATTGTCCTTCGAAACAAAAATATTATGGGACTCGCAGCAGATCGTCCTTCCAGCAGCTCATCCTTCCCTGGATTTTGCTTTTACGCATGGAAGGACGAGCTACCGCGAGTCCCTTTACTATTTCACTAT
>DATENK010000151.1:0-2956 GCA_035275085.1 Verrucomicrobiia bacterium
TATGGCGCCATCTGGAGTAATTTTCCCCTGACCATGACGGCATGCACCGTCAGCGCCAATTCCGGGATAGGCGGTCTTGGCGGTTCGGGCACGACGAGTGGCCCAAATGGCAACCAAATCGGCGGTATACAAAACGCCGGATCAACCACGGTGCGAAACACAATCTATGCGGGCAACACCAATGGCGACGTGCGGGGATCCTTCACTTCGCAAGGATACAATCTGATCGGGCCCCTTAATGGTGCGACCGGATTACGAGCGCGACCGACCAGACCGCTGTGGCAAACGCGCAGCTTGGCCCGCTCCAGAATAACGATGGCCAGACCGATACAATGGCGCTCGCAATCAACAGCCCCGCGCTAGACAAAGGGAAAAGTTTTGGACTGACCTTGGATCAGCGCGGTCATTTGCGCCTGGCCGACTCGCCCTCGATCCCAAATGCATCTGGCGGCGACGGCGTTGATATCGGGGCGTTTGAGCTTCATCACCCGTGTGGCCCCGATAATGACAGCGACGGTATGACCGACGACTTCGAGACGTTTTACGGATTCAATTCGAACAATCCGAGCGACGGTGCTCGGGATAACGATGGTGATGGCCTAACGAACGCGCAGGAATTTACTGCCGGAACAAACCCGCTGGATCCCAGGAGCAATCTTCGCATCACCGCGATTGCGAAAAACGGCAGCAACCTGGACATAACCTTGGGTCTCGCGGTGGTGGGCAAAAGTTATCGCCTTGAGCGTAAACTCAACCTAACGGATGCAAACTGGCAGAGCATTGCTGGCGTTTCTATTTTAGTTCCGATTACAAGCGGCCCTGCGCAATTCCCCGACCCAAACGCAATCAGCCTGGGTAAGGCGTTTTATCGCCCCTGCATCCTGGGCACGCCAGGTTGCGGCTGGAAAGCGGGTGACCTTGTGACCTACTCGCAGACGACCTGGAGTGACGATCCGACCGCCACGGACATCCTCTTCAACAACTTTGACGCCGTGTACTTTGGCGCCGGCGGCGATCTCGAGGTCGGCATACCCGGAAGCGGCGGGTTTTCAATGGTTTTCTTGATGGCGAGCGATGTGGCGAACTACCTCCCGGCCGTCGGCCCGCCAGGACCGCTCGCTGCGGACCACCTGAACTCGACGACCACTTCCTCAGGTAGTTTTGGTGGTAATGTGGTCGCGCTCGCACTCAACGTCGATTTCTCGGATGCCGGTGTGCTCGTCGGAGCTTCAGGCCTCGCGTTTGGCGATCTACGATTGTGCAACCAGTCATCGGGTCCGAACGACTTGACCGTGCGAGAGGTGCTCGCGATCGCGAATACCCTCCTTGGGGGCGGCGCGGCGCCTTATACAATCGCGCAGGTCGATGCGCTTCTTCAGCAGCTCAACGTCACTTTCGGCGGCGGCCAGCTGACAACCTTCGCGCAGGAGAATCTGTTCATGGGATCCTGTCCATGTACCGCAAGCCGCTGGAAAGCCGGTGACATGGAGACCTACGGCCAGGGTGCGTGGGGGGACAGCTCGACGACGGTTGGGATGCGACTGGGCACACACTTTGACACGATCTACCCCGACCCCGGCCACCTCGTCGTCGGGGGCGACTTTGTGATGCGTTTCCAGACAGCGGCCGCAGTCTGGAACTATTTGCCGGCTGCCGGCCCCAACAACGTTCTCAATTCGAATCATATGGATCCGGACGAGTCCTCAGCGGGCGCGTTCGGCGGCCAAGTGGTCGCGCTTCGAATTAACGTCGATTTCTCCGAAGCAGATCTTCTGCTGAGCACTACGGCGCTTGGTGACCTCTACATCTGCAATTACGCGCTTGTGCCCGCAGTCAACGGCATGACCGTTGAACAATTTCTCGCCCTTGCGAACAATATTCTGGGCGGAAACAATAACGCCGTGATCGATGCAGATCAGGCCTCAACGGTTGCGAACGCAATCAACACTGCATTCGTTAACGGCGTGCCGAGCGCCTTTGCGCAAGAGTGCCTGTTTGTGGGAGGCTGCCCCTGAACTCCGGAGCGCCCGGGGATGATCGAGACCAACAAAAACCAGCATGCCAACTACGAACTTTTGACAATTGCGTCGAAAGTTCGTCAAGCATCCATTGTGAGTGTTCTAAATTGCTTGCTGTGTGGCGGTCGCGACAGGCCAGCTATGCGGCGTAGGACGCGCGCGCTGCTTGCACGTCGGCCGCTATTTGCTGCTTCAGTGCGTCAACACTCGGGAATTTCTTTTCCGCTCTTAGATATCGAACGAAACGCACTTCGATATCGCGACCATAGATATCTTGATCAAAGTCGAGCAGATAAATCTCAAGGATGCGTTCCGATTTTTCGTGGCTCACAGTTGGTCGATATCCCAGGTTAACAACGCCGTGATGCCGCACTCCTTCCAGCCGCGCCTCCGCTAAATAGACGCCATTGGGCGGAAACTGCTCACTGTGCGCGCTCAAGTTGGCGGTTGGAAAACCAATCTTTCGACCCAGATTTTCTCCCCGCACAACTGTTCCCAGAATCGTGTAATCCCGGCCGAGCATAGTGGCGGCTTTGTCGAAATCTCCTTGTTCCACCGCCTGTCGAATTGCCGTGCTGCTTACCACTTTTCCGTTCACCGTCACCGGCGGAATTCCAACGACGTCAAAATGGTCGCGCGCCCCTATTTTCTTCAACAACGCTAGATTGCCGGTGCGATTTTTTCCGAACGACCACTCGTGACCGACACAGATTTCGCGCAGTGGTTTTGAATGCGCCACAAGTTGTTCGACAAAATCTTCCGGCGGCGTCGCCGCGAATTGTTTGTTGAATTCAATCACCAGCAAGTGAGCAACGCCGAGATCGCGAATCAACCCGATCTTGTGCTGGGTAGCGGTGAGAAGATGAGGCGCGTCCTGCGGCCGAAGTACCTTTGCTGGATGCGGATCAAACGTGACGACCACGGGCGTTCCCTTGGCG
>DATENK010000152.1:0-12578 GCA_035275085.1 Verrucomicrobiia bacterium
GACCGCTTGTTCGATCAACCGCTTAACGCCTACAACACGCCTCAACAATTCTGGTTGGGTGGCGGATGGCCTGCCGTGGACCTGCACGAAGATCGCGACAAACTGGTGGTAAAAATTGAGGTGCCAGGTATGAAAAAGGAAGACATCGATATTTCTCTGCATGATGGCGTCCTCGCTATATCCGGCGAGCGCAAATCGGAAGAGAAATATGAGAAAGCCGAAACGCATCGCAGCGAGCGCTTTGTCGGCCGTTTCAGCCGCGCCTTGTCGCTTCCGGTTTCGGTGCAAGCGGATAAGACCAGTGCGAATTATCAGGACGGCATCCTTACCGTTACACTGCCTAAAGCAGAGGAGGCCAAACCGAAACAAATTCACGTCCAGGCTGAGTAAAAGGAGACACTAACGTATGAACAATATCCAAACACAGGAACAACGAGCGATCACCGGGACTGCTCAACGTCAGAATGGGCAGACGCCCACGTGGTCGCCGCCAGTTGATATCTATGAAACGAAAGACGCCTACGTGCTCTGCGCTGAGATGCCCGGCGTTCGGAAGGATGGCCTCGACATCACGGTCGAAGGCACAACACTGACCATCGTGGGTCGACGCACCGAACAGCAGCCTGCCGGAACCGTTGTGCATCGTGAATCAAAACCAGTCGATTATCGTCGCGCGTTCGAGTTGGACCCTACTATCGATGCGGCCAAGATTCGCGCGCGTGTCGAGCAAGGCGTTGTCACGGTAGAATTGCCAAAAGCCGAGCGCGTTAAGCCGCGCAAGATCAAAATCGCTGACTAACCTGTCGATTGCTCGCGTACCGCTGCGGCATTCAAACTGCCGCGGCGGTAACCTTGCAGGTCCAACGTCACGTGCGCGTAACCGATGGCTCGAAGTGCATCGGCAATTTCATTGAAGTAAGGCACGGCCGCCGTGATCTCGTCGACGCCAAGCTCGATGCGTGCGAGTTGTCCGTGCTTTAATTCGTGATGCCGAACGCGCACTTCGCGAAAGCCGCGGTCCCGCAAAAAATTTTCGGCCCGTTCGATCATTGAAAGCTTCTCTGGCGAGACAGTTTCCCCGTAAGGGACTCGCGAGCTCAGGCACGCGAGTTGCGGCTTATCGGCTGTGGGCAAGCCGAGTTCGCCTGAGAGCTCACGGATCTCGCTCTTGGTAAGTCCGATCTCTTTTAGCGGCGCACGGATCTCGAATTCCGCCGCGGCCTTGGCGCCCGGCCGATGATCGCCGATATCACTCGCGTTCTCTCCGTACGCAATCACACTAAATCCCTCGGCGCGAGCCAGTGGAACAAGTTCGGAAAACAGTTCGTGCTTGCAGAAATAGCAGCGGTTGTTCGGGTTCGAAAGATACTCCGCGTTTTGGAACTCGTTCGTCCTTATCACGCGTACGGGAAAATTGAACGACGTCGCCAACTCCACCGCCTCCTCGAGTTCACGCCGGGGCAGGCTCGGCGAATCAGCGATCACCGCCAACGCCTTTGAACCCAGTTCCTGATTCGCGACTAGCGCCAGAAAGGCCGAATCCACGCCGCCTGAATAGGCGACGATGCACGATCCATAGGAACGCAGCAGTTCCCGCAACTGGCCTAGCTTGCTCTCAGTCACAGATGAACAATGCCACGAAAACCCAGCGCATTATAGTGCAATTTCATGCTTCGCGCTTGCCCGCAAAACTGCGCCGCCTATATTCCTCAGCTTTATGAATTCAACTCCTTTGCGCGTTGCAGTAACGGGGGCGGCGGGCCAAATCGGTTACTCCCTAATCTTTCGCATCGCTTCCGGCGCGATGTTCGGACCCAGCCAACCGGTGATCCTGCACCTGATCGAAATCGAAAGCGTCCTGCCATCCCTTCAAGGCGTTGTCATGGAACTGGACGACTGCGCATTTCCTCTGCTTAAGGGTGTCGTCCCAACGGCGAGTCTCGATGAAGGATTTCGCGGCGTGAACTGGGCATTGTTAGTCGGCAGCATTCCGCGCAAAGCTGGCATGGAACGCAAAGACCTGCTCGGTATCAATGGGAAGATTTTCATCGGCCAGGGCCAAGCCATCCAAAAAAATGCGGCGAGCGACGTACGCATCCTGGTTGTCGGCAATCCGTGCAACACCAACGCGTTGATCGCGATGCATCACGCGCCGAAAGTGCCGCGCGACCGCTTCTTCGCCATGACGCGGCTGGATGAAAATCGTGCCAAAGCGCAGCTCGCAAAGAAAGCCGGCGCGGACGTTACTTCTGTCACAAACGTAGCGATCTGGGGCAATCATTCTTCGACGCAGTATCCCGATTTCTACAATGCGAAAATCAATGGCAAGCCCGCGACCCAATTGATCACGGATGAAACGTGGCTGAAAGGCGAGTTCATCGCATCCGTCCAGCAACGCGGCGCGGCTGTGATCAAAGCACGCGGCGCATCCAGCGCCGCGAGTGCCGCCAACGCAGTAGTGGACACGGTGCGCTCGATTGTTGAGCCAACTGCACCTGGTGACTGGCACAGCGTGGCGATTCATTCCGATGGCAGCTACGGAATCCAGAAGGGCCTGATCACTTCCTTTCCCATTCGCAGCAATGGCCAGAAGCTTGAGATCGTTCAGGGCCTGAATATCAATGACTTCAGCCGAACGAAGATCGACGCCACCATCAATGAACTCAAGGAAGAGCGCGAGATGGTGAGCACTTTGCTTACTCCGGGCTAAGCACGATCAGGCACCGCGACCCGAATAGCCGCGGCCAACGCGTGAGAAGGTTATCTACTCCAAGCAATGGTTTCAGCAGCGGCCTTGGATAAAGCGCTGGTTTGCTGAACCCGCCTGATAGGAGATAATGGAATGCGCTGAAAGCTTCAGCGCGCATTACCCGCCATCCTTTGACCTTGCCGGGGAAGAACATGCGAGTTGCGTTCCCTTGTGCTGCGTAATAGCCAATCTCGCGCGGCGTTTCGGCAGCGTCGATCGGGTCACCCCACGCCACCGGTTCATGATGCAAAAGCCCATACACCGGCAGGCTCGTCCAACTCATGAACGGTTCGAAGAGGATCAATCGCCCGTTCAACACACGCCGAGCCTCTTTGAAAAACGCCGCCGGATAGCGCAGATGATGGAACACGTCAAACAGAATCAGGTGAGACACACCGGCATCTCGAAAGGGCAGGTGGTACGCATCGCAAACGACATCGAGCCACGGATTGGGAAAGAGGTCACTTGTGATCGCACTCGGCAGGTGTTCTTTCAGGTTTCCGATACCCGAACCTAACTCGACAACGTGACCCGGGATCGCGGGATTAATGAGAGGCAGGATGCGTTTATAAAACCCAGTGTAAATCTCCTGCAGCAACGGCTTGCGCTGCCACGCGGCGAAGTTCTTCTCAATTTCGACCTGGTGTTGACCGAGTTGCGTCATGCCAGAAACTTCAGCCGCCGCGCCGCAAACATCACCATGCGGAGTAACAGCCAGCCATGTTTCCATCGCGAGATGTTGGTCTCGCCATACGTCCGCGCGTGATACCGCACGGGCAGATCTACGATCCGCAAATTCAAGCGCGCTGCCCCGAACAGCAGATCGAAGTCACCAAACGGATCGAAGTCCCCGAAGTAGTTGCGATTCTTCGCGATGAGATCGTAGTGCCTCCGGAAAAGCACTTTCGTCCCGCACAGCGTGTCCTTCACCGGTTGGCCGAGGAGCCAGGTGAACGCCAGGCTGAAAAACTTGTTCCCCACCATATTGAAAAATCGCATCGCCTGATTTTCCATCGGGTAAACCAGCCGCACGCCGTTCACGAAGTCAGCCAGCCCGTTCGCCGCAGCATGATAGAACTTTGGCAAGTCCTCTGGCGCTACCGTCAGGTCGGAATCGAGAATGAACAACAACTCACCGCTGGCCTGGGCGAACGCTTCGCGCACGGCGCCTCCTTTGCCATTGGACTGTTGCTTGAGGCATTTGATTTTGCGGTGCGGGTATTTCGCGGCGACGCGCTGGATTTCCTCCCATGTCTTGTCGCGCGAATGACCTTCAATAAAAATCAATTCCGTCCCCAGCCCAAGCTGTGGCGTGCGCAACACGGCCGCTTCGATGTTTCCCTGCTCGTTGCGCGCGGGGACTATCACCGAACAAGTATAGTCTCGCATCTTTTCGCTCCGCCGACGCGCCACCACAAATACCGTCAGGCAGAGATGTTTGAGCAGCGGCGCGAGCCAACGGTTCAGCAGCCGTTCAACCAGCGGCGTCCGTAATGGCCAAACGATTCGTGCATCCGTCTTCACGACCTCCCAACCCGCGAGATGAAGCAAGTTCTTGATGTCCGCAAGCGACAGCCAATTTTGAATAAGCGTCGGAGATTTCGCCCCCACCTTCTCAGCCGCCGCCAGGATCGGTCGCCACAAGTAATTGAAGAAGTTGAGCACCAGCCGGGTATCGGGCGTGGCATGTCGCGCCGCCTCTTGTAATATCGCCTGAACGTCTGGCACATCATTGACCAAATCCGACAGCAGGATGTAATCAAATTGCTCCTGCGATCGCCATTCACCGGCTTCAGCCACCTCAAACTCCAACTGGGGATGCCGCTGCCGCGCCTGCTCGACCATGCGCGCACTGAAATCGACTCCCACCCCGCGCGCCGGTTTTAAGGCCGCCAACAAATCCCCAAGGCCAGAGCCCAACTCCAGGACTCGCAATCCCGGCGCCACCAGGAACGCGAAATACCTCCTCAGCAAGGCATGATAATGCCGCGCGCATTCTTTTGCCCGATAAGGCGCGCGCGTTTCATAAAAATCCCGCCGTGCGTTCATTCGCTCCCAAGGTATGAATAATTCTAGCCAAAGGCCATACCGGACATAGAAGCGAAGGCGGACTTGATGTTCGCTGATCCTCTGGCATGTTGCTCGTTCAAAATGCAGAAGTGGCTGCAGGAATATTTGAAGGCGCAACACGCCGCGTTTGACTCGATCCCCATGGAGTCGGTCGCCGATATTGTCCGCCTTTTGCACACAGCTTTGAATGAAGACCGCCAGGTGTTCGTCTTCGGCAACGGCGGGAGCGCCGCGAACGCCTCTCACTTCGTGACGGACCTCGGAAAAGGGGCCTCCGACAAACTCGGCAAACCATTCCGCTGCATGTCGCTCAACGACAACGTGAGCTGGATGACCGCCATCGGCAACGATTACGCCTACGAGGAGATTTTTTCTCGGCAGTTACGAAATTACGCCAAACCGGGTGATATCGCCATGGCTCTCAGCGTTAGCGGCAGCTCACCCAACGTAGTGCTCGGACTTGAATGGGCCAGGAAGCACGGCCTGAAAACGATCGCGCTTGTCGGCGGCAAGCGCGGCAAAGCCGCGGAGATCGCGCAACACGCGATCGTCATCGATTCTACGCATTATGGTCGGGTTGAGGACGCACAAATGCTGATCTGCCACATGCTTTGCTACGTATTCATGGAAGGGGCGGCAGGTGGATTATAAGGACACATTAAACCTCCCGCGGACGGACTTCGCCATGAAGGCCGACCTGGTCACCCGTGAACCGCGCCGCCTTGAGCATTGGCTGACGAGCAAGCTTTATGAGCGTGTGCTGGCCGCCCGCGCCGGCGCGGAGAAATTCATTTTGCACGACGGCCCCCCTTTCGCAAATGGCGACGTGCACATTGGCAACGCGCTGAACAAGATCCTCAAGGACATGGTCATCCGTTTTCATTCGCTCTGCGGCCGGCAGACGCCCTATGTGCCGGGCTGGGACTGCCACGGATTGCCGATCGAATTGAAAGTGCGCGAAGCGGGCTCCCGGTCCAACGACCCGGCAACGGTCCGCAAGGCCTGCGAAGAATACGCCTGGAAATTCATCAATCTTCAGCGCGAGCAATTCAAGCGGCTCGGCATTCTCGGCGAATGGGACAATCCATACATCACTCTCAACAAGGCGTACGAAGCTGATGAACTGCGGCTCTTCGCCGACATCGTCGAAAAAGGCTTCGTGTATCGCGGGAAAAAGCCCGTCTATTGGAGCATCCCCGCACGCACGGCTCTTGCAGAATTTGAAGTCGAGCATCGGCAACATATCAGCCAAAGCGTTTACGTGAAGTTCCCGATCGTCGGCCAACCCAATCTCTCGCTCGTGATCTGGACGACGACACCCTGGACGCTGCCTGCCAATCTGGCGGTCGCGTACAATTCCACCTTTAATTACGCGCTGGTCCGAGTCGGCGAAGAGGCGTTTATCGTTTCAAACATGCTGTTGTCTGCGGTCGCGGAAAAATGCAAATGGAACAATTACGAGATCGTTCGCACCGTCACCGGCGATGAACTGGCCTCCCTCGAATATCAGCATCCTTTCATTCAGCGCACCGGCAAGTTGTTTGCGGGGGACAGTTTTGTCACGAACGACGTCGGCACCGGATTCGTGCACGTCGCGCCAGGACACGGGCGCGACGATTATAACCTCGGTCGCGACAAAGGCCTGCCCATCTATTCACCCGTCAACGACGACGGGGCTTTTACTTATACTGACGATCTGCCGGTCGAGCAGCAGATGCCGCCCGAACTTATCGGAAAAACTATTCTCGCGAAGCACGGAAAAACCAGCGAAGCAAACGACGGCGTAATCCAACTGCTGCGCGCACGCAATGCGTTGCTTCATCAGGAAGATTACGCGCACGAGTATCCCTATTGCGCCCGCAGCAAAACCCCAATCATTTTTCGTGCGATGAACCAATGGTTTATCAACATTGATCACCAGGGTTTTCGTGAAAAAACGCTCGCGGCGATCAATCAGGTGCAATGGATTCCCGAGTGGGGCAAAAACCGGATCGAAGGCGCCGTGAAATCGCGTCCGGATTGGTGCATCTCGCGCCAACGTTCTTGGGGCGTGCCCCTGCCGGCATTTTATGATGCCGATGGCAGCCCTATTTTGGAGCCGCCCATCATTCGCTCGGTCGCGGACCTCGTCGCGCAACACGGATCGAATGTGTGGTTCGAAAAAACCGCGCAGGAACTTTGGACGCTCGTGCGCCCGAAGGATTGGAAAAGGGCGGAAGCAACCGCGAAATCAGCGGACACGCTGGATGTATGGATCGATTCAGGATCATCGTCGCGCGCCGTCTTGATGCGTCACTCGCAATTGCAAGCCGGCAAGCGTTGGCAGGCGGACATGTATCTGGAAGGCAGCGACCAACATCGCGGCTGGTTCCAATCGTCGCTGCTGCTCTCGATCGCCGCCAACGGCATGCCACCGTACCGCAGTGTGCTCACGCATGGATTCATGGTGGATGCCGATCGTGAGAAAATTTCCAAGAGCAAACAAGGGCAGGGGGGGTACGAAAAGCCACAGACCTCAGAAGCGTACGTCAACAAGTATGGTGCGGACATTGTAAGGCTCTGGGTTTCCTCCCAGGATTTTCGTAATGACGTGGTGGTTAGCGACGAGCGGCTGAGAACGGTGTCGGAAACCTATCGCTTGCTGCGCAATACTTTGCGGTACCAACTTTCGAACCTCTATGACTTTGATCCGCGGCAGCACATCGTCCCGGACACCGCGCTGACCGGATTGGATCGCTGGATTCTTGCACAGTTTGCTTCTTTGGAAGAGCGCGTGCTCGCCGCCTATTCGCGCTATGAATTCCATTCCGTTTATCAACAGCTGAGCCAATTCGCAGCCGTGGAGCTATCCGCGATTTATCATGACCTTATCAAAGATCGGCTTTACACCGACGCCGCGAACTCCCCGCGCCGCCGCTCCTCGCAAACCGCGCTCTTCCGCATTTTTCGTGGCCTGGCGCAGATGCTTTCGCCGATCATCGCCTTTACGTCCGACGAAGCGTGGGAATTGCTTGCCGGCAAGGAAACGACCTCCGTGCATGAATCAATTTGGAAGCCAAGCACCTTCTCGCGAACGAAGGATGAAGAAGCCACCTGGAGCGAATTGTTCGCTCTTCGCGAGGTCGCCTTGGCGGAGCTCGAGAAAGCACGGCAGAGCAAACTGATCGGTAAGGCCCTCGACGCAAAGGTCACAATTTCGGGCCGCGCCAAACCGTCACCGGATTTGAAAGAATTGTTGAACGTCTCACAACTTGAAGTGAATGCATCGGATGCGGATCCGACCGTGCACGTCGCCAAAGCCGATGGCGTCAAGTGCGCCCGCTGCTGGCATTGGGAGCCAGATGTCGGCGCTGACCCCCAACACCCAACGATCTGCGCCCGCTGCGCGGGAGCTGTAAAAACCGCGTAAATGGTCCTGGTCATCGATAATTACGATTCGTTCACCTACAACCTCGTGCAGTATCTCGGCGAGATGCAGGTGGACTTGCAAGTCCATCGCAACGACCAAATCTCGATCGATAAGATTCGCGAATTGAAGCCCGAGCGCATCCTTGTTTCACCCGGACCCTGTTCGCCAAAGGAGTCGGGATTATCGAATGACATCATCAAGTCGTTCGGCCCAACCGTCCCGCTCCTCGGCGTTTGTCTTGGACATCAATGCATCGGCCACACCTTTGGCGCGTCTGTCGTCGTGAATTATCGGATGATGCACGGAAAGACGTCGCCCATTAAACATAACGGCAAGGACCTTTTTGCAGGCATGCCTAATCCATTCCTCGCGACACGTTACCATTCTCTGGTCATCAAGCGTGACACGATGCCCGATTTTCTGGAGGTGACGGCCGAAACAGATGAAGGCGAGATCATGGGTATCAAACATCGCGATTATCCGATCTGGGGCGTCCAATTCCACCCAGAAAGTATTCTCACCGAGCACGGCCGCGAAATCTTGCGCAACTTTTTGCGCTTGAAGGCTTAAGCGCGCCACCTTCTTCTATGGGCGCATGAAGGCAACGATTGTTCTTCTTCTGTTGGGCTGCGGCACTGCGTTTGGCGCCACCACCAAATTGCAGGCACCACTTTTCGACGGCCTGGGCAAGCTGCATCATCCGGTCACCACAACCTCCAAACAGGCGCAGCGCTATTTCGATCAAGGATTGTCCCTGTGCTACGCGTTCAACCACAAGGAAGCGATCCGCTCGTTCGAAGCAGCCGCGCGCCATGACACGAATCTAGCGATGGCATGGTGGGGCGTGGCGTATGCTTACGGGCCGCATGTCAACAAGCCCATGACGAAGGAGGACAACGAGGCGGCCTGGACGGCCTTGCGGCAAGCCATGGCGTTGCGGTCCAACGGTTCACCGCAGGAACAGGCATATATCACCGCTTTGCGCACACGTTACCAGGAGCAGTTTAAAGAAGATCGCTCAGCTCTGGATAAAGAATATGCGGCCGCCATGCGGAACGTGGCCAAAAAATACCGGGACGACCTTGATGCGCAAGTCCTGTTGGCTGAAGCGTTAATGGACACGATGCCGTGGGACTACTGGAAGAGCGATCGTTCACCAAAACCGGAGACCGAAGAAGCCAATGCCGCTTTGCGCTACGTTATCGCCCGCAATCCCGACCATCCGGGAGCAAATCATTTATATATTCATGCCGTCGAGGCCGGCCCGCAACCCGAACTCGGTCTGCCATCGGCGGACCGATTGCTCAATTACGCGCCGCAAGCTGGACACCTGGTTCACATGCCCTCCCATATCTACATGCGTGTCGGGCAATATCAGGACGCGATCGAAGCGAACCGGCGCGCGGTCAAGGCGGACCAGTCGTACATTCGGCATTGCAAGGCGCAAGGCTTTTATCCCGGCGCGTATTATCCGCATAACGCGCATTTCCTTTGGTACGCTTATCTCTTCCAGGGCCGCGTGGGAGATGCGATGGATGCGGCGAACATGGTCGCCGAGAACGCTCGCGAAAATTATTGCGGGCCGAAGAAGGCTCTCGAAGGGGCGCGTGTGCGGCATTTGCCATGGCTTACCCTCGCGCGCTTTGGACGCTGGGACGATGTACTGAAGATTCAGCAGCCTCCTGCTGCCAACGATTTCCTGATCGACCGTGTCATGTGGCATTACGCCCGCGGGCTTGCGTTTGCCGCGCGGAAACAATCCGAAGACGCCTCGCGCGAATACGTGGCAATGTCGAAACTGGTCAACAGTGAGGAAGCGAAGAAGCTCGATAACCCGCATTTTCCGGCGACTGCGGTGTTGAAGATCGCTGATTTTTTGCTGTCGGCTAAAGTTGCAAGCGATTCGAAGGCCGCGATCGCGGAAATGGAGAGAGCAGTCGCTGCGGAAGACGCCTTACCGTACATGGAACCGGCCTATTGGCCGATTCCGACGCGCCCCGCTTTGGGGGCGGCGTTGCTGCGGGTTGGCGATGCCGCAAAAGCGGAGACCATTTTTCGGGAGGATCTCAAACGCTGGCCGCGCAACGGCTACAGCTTGTTCGGTCTTGAACAAGCTTTGCGCGCGCAAGGCCAAACCGACGCGGCGGAATCCGTCGCGCGCGAGCTCGAACAAGCCTGGAAGCGCTCGGATGTGAAGCTGGACCTTATTTGGTTTTAGCCGACCTGGGTTCCGGGAAGGTGTTATAATCCGGCCCGTACTTTGCCGGCGGAGCAATCTTTTCGGGCGGTGTGATGCCGGCGGCGCGCATCGCGTCATGCAACGCGGCGATTGTTTCGGCAGAGGGTTTGAAGTTTCCGGGACGATAGCCTTCAGCGAGGTGCAGCGGCGTCCAACCGTGCTTGTTGGTGTGATTCCAAACATCGATCTTCGCACCGTGGTCGGCGAGAAAGTGAACAACCTTCGGGAGGTTTTTCAATGCCGCCGAGTGCATGGTGGTTTCGCCGTTGTTATCGATGGCGTTGATGTCGAGCCTAAGGTCGAGGAGAAATTTCGCGACCTCGAGAATCTCCGGTTCCTCGCCGGGAACTTCGTTCGCCGCGTCAGATCCGACATTCAATCCGCAGGCCGCAATCAGCGGCGTGCAATTATCTGCGTTGTTGATCTTCGGGTCTGCGCCAAGTTCCAGGAGCAGCTTCAGGTAAGCGAGATCGGCGGTTGCGGAGGCCATCAGGAAAGGCGTTGCGCCCTGTTTGTTGTACATGCCGGGCCCGCCTCTTCCTACCTTTAAGCGCGCGTTCACGTCTGCGCCATGCTCCACGAGCTTGCGAATGAATTGGAGGCTGCTCAAATTTCCGGACCCGATGGGTGGCGGGTCGCCTTCGGCCTCTCCGCGCGGCGGCTTGCGCACCCAAGTCATTACGTGCAGCGGCGTGAAGCCCGAACGCTGATCATTGGGATCGGCCCCGGCGGCAATGAGATCAAGGGCCAGCTCATAATGGCCGTTTTCTACTGCTAGGATCAATGCGCTCGTGCCCTTCCGCGGGCCTTTGCCTCCCGGCCTGCGCGGCTGCATGGTTTCATGCACATCAGCTCCAGCCTTCAATAATGTGCGGACAACCTCCGAACGTCCGTCACGCGCCGCAAAGAAGAATGCTGTGAACCCGGAATCGGGCAGCATGGCGTACGTGTCCGCGCCCGCTTTGAGCAACAACTCCACGACCTTCGTATGTCCGTCGGCGGCTGCCCACATGAGCGCGGTTTGCCCATGGCGTTCCTTCGCGTTCACTTCAGCGCCACGCTTCAGCAACGCTTCGACCGGGCCCGGCTTGCCCGTGCGCGCTGCGGTCATCAGCGCCGTTTCGCCGCCGCGCAATGCAGTGTTGGGATTAGCGCCGTGCTCTAGGAGGAGTTCAACGATTTCCGTATCGCCATTCTGACAGGCCAGCGAAAGCGCCGCCACGCCATACCCGTTTGTGGCGTTCACGTCTGCGCCGGTTTCCACGAGAGCTTTCACGGTTCGAAAGTCATCGGCGTATACGGCATCATGGAGAGGGATCGTCGCATCCGCTCCGAATGATGGGGTGATGATTATAAGAAGCGCGGAAAAACCGCGGAAGACTGCGGCACTACAAAACCTTTGGATTTCGCGAAGCGTCTTGGAGTGCGGCAGTCCTCTGCCGCTTTCGAATGCCTTGCGCCGTCCCGATTCCATCACACCGGCAACGGTTCAAACAGGTCATCCACCTTCCCCGTGCTGTCCGCGAATTTGTCCATGTGAACCCCCACCTTATCAAGCAGCGTCAGGTGAAGATTGGCAAGGGGTGTGTGCTCGCCGTACTTGATGTGGCGATTGCCTTTCAAACCGGTCGCCGATCCACCCGCGACAATGATCGGCAGATTGGTATGGTCGTGGATGTTTGGGTTTCCAATTCCGCTCCCATAAAGGATTAGCGAATGGTCGAGTAACGTGCCTTCGCCATCCGATGTGGCTTTCAGCTTCTGGAGATACTCCGAGAATAGCGACACGTGGAACTGATTGATCTTTGCCATGCGCGCGATCTTTTCCGGGTCATTACCGTGGTGCGACAGCGGGTGGTGCGGATCGGGTACGCCGATTTCGGGGTAAGTGCGGTTGCTGGTTTCACGTGCAAGCTGGAACGTGATGACCCGCGTCACATCGCCTTGCAACGCTAACACCTGTAGATCGAACATCAGTTGCGCGTGATCAGCATAAGCGGCCGGCACACCCACTGGTCGATCCAGGTCCGGCAACGGATTGTCCGCGGCTGAAGCTTCAGCTTTTTGAATGCGCCGCTCCACCTCCCGCACTGTCTCCAGGTAGTGGCTCA
>DATENK010000153.1:0-14056 GCA_035275085.1 Verrucomicrobiia bacterium
ATCAAGGAACTGACCTTGACGTTGGTGGAAAACAACGTGATCGGCAGAAGTTTGCCGTCGCTCGCCAGCGGCGTGCCCGAATCCAGACGAATCACCTGCGCCAGGCGCGCAGCCGCAACTCGCTGCTGTTCGCTCGCCTGACGCAGCGCCAGATGGTTGCGCTCCAACTGCGTGCGTGCACGAAATGCATCCGCCTTGAAAGCAATGCCGGCTTCGACAGCTCGATCCACTTGCCCGGCATAATCTTCGGCAATCCGAACAGCTTCACGGTTCACTCCGACGACCGCCTCCGCGCGAGCGAGCTCGAAGTAGCCACTCGCGGCAGTGAGCACAATGTCCTGTTGCTGCGCTTCAAGACCGTGTTCAGCGGCTTGTGCCAATTGCCGTGAAGCCAGCCGCTTGTAAATCGCTTCCCCCAAATCCCACTGGACAAGAATGGTGCCGCCCAAGTTGTACGAATCCCGATTCACGTCAATGATGCGGCCTTCCACATTTTGGATCGCATTATCGTGGGCGCGATACGCTGCGCCCGGTGTAATCCACGGGAAGAATTGCCATAGCGCCGCTTCGTGATTTGCCCTGGCCTCTGCGAGTCGCTCGCGCGCGATTTGCACGTCGACGCTCTGAGCACCCGCCAGGCGAAGGACGGTTGGAAGGTCAATGATGTTTGTTTCAGCGCGGAGGAAACCCGTGATGCAAAACAGAATCACCGTGCGCCGGAAATATCGACTCATTTGGTGGCCGCCACGTTTACCGCCTGCCCATCCACCAATATTCGTTTGCCGAAGAGTATCACGGGTTCTGTGCCGGAAATGCCCTCGACGATTTCGATGTGCTTCGCATCCGTAAATCCGGTTTTTACGGGCGCTTTGCGCGCGTGATTCCCTTCGAGGCGAAATACCGATGCGCCACTTTTCTCGATCAGCACGGCATCGCTTGGCAACAGCAGCGCATCCGATTTTCGTTCAATGCCCAACGTGACTGTCGCGTACATACCCGGCCGGAGCTCGAGTTTTTCGTTCGGCAACTCGATTTCTGCCAACATCGTCTTTGTAATCTCGTCCAGCGCAAATGAGAACCGCGCAATTTTTCCTTCAAAGCTGCGCCCCGGCAACCCAATCACGGTCACCGTAACCGGGTCATCCTTCATCACACGCCCTGCTTCGGCCTCAGGCACAGCCACTTGAACGCGCACCGTGCCGAAATCTGCGATCGTCAGGAGCGCGGCGCTTTGAGGACTCGCTGCCGTGGCCGCCGGAATAAACGCTCCCGGATCCACAGTTCGTCGCGTGATAATGCCGGCAAAGGGCGCTGTGATGCGGGTGAAGTTCAGCAGCGTTTCAGCGCGTTCAAGATTCGCTTTTGCGACTTCGTATTTGCCCTTCGCAGTATCCAGGGTGAGCGGCACCACCAGGTCCGGCGCCTTGGCCTGAGCTTCACTCACGCGCTTCCATTCGATCTGCGCCAATTCTGCTTCCGCTTTGTATTTGGCCGCTTCAGCGAGCAATTCCGGCACCTCGATCTCGGCCAGTAGCGCGCCTGAGGATACTTGATCCCCTTTATCTACGGTGATACTTTTCAAGTAGCCCGATACCTTCGCGTAAAGCGTTGCTTGTTGGTTCGCTTTAATATCGCCGGGCAATGTGATCGTGCGGGAAATGGCGCCACGTTTTGCGGTAACGACTTGAACCGAGACGGCCGCGGCAGCAGCCGGCTGCTCTGAATATCCCTTGGAAGGTTTGCAGCCAGCCACAATTCCGGCCACTGCCAAAGCCAGCATGCTGTTCTTAAACATCGGTCGCTTTTCTCAACTCGTAATCCGAACTGGCAGGATCATCGGGATCAAGCGAAATCGATCGCGCGGCACTTCGCCCGCGAACGATCGCAAAGACCGCTGGCAGAACGAGGATCGTTGCCAGCGTCGCGGCCGCCAATCCACCGACGACCGCCCGGCCCAGGGGCGCCGTCTGTTCCCCGCCTTCACCAAGTCCAAGAGCCATCGGCACCATGCCCGCGATCATTGCAAGGCTTGTCATGAGAATCGGACGCAGGCGGCTTTGCGCGCCTTCAACCGCCGCATCGGCGGAAGCAGCGCCGGCCATGCGGCTCCGCTCCGCGAAGGTCACCAGCAGGATCGCGTTCGCGACCGCGACCCCAATCGCCATGATCGCGCCCATGAAGGATTGAATGTTCAACGTCGTGCCCGTCAACCAAAGCATTACGGCCACGCCGGCGATCACCGCCGGCACAGTCGAAACAACTATCAGGGCAAGTTTCACGGATTGGAAGTTGGCGGTCAGAAGAAGGAAAATGATGAGCACCGCCAGCAGCAAACCAGTGCGCAAACCATCGAACATCTGTTGCATCGGCACCACCTGCCCACGCAAGGCCACGTTCACCCGCGGCGGGGGCGTTCCGGCCCGTTCAATCGCCTGCGACACTCGTTTTGTTACAGTGCCCAAATCGTCATTCGCGATGTTCGCGGTCACGGTGATCATCCGTTGCATGTTGTACCGTTCGTACTGTCCCGTGGTGGTTCCTTCCTTAACATTCGCAACATTTCGAAGGAGAATCGCCTTGCCATCGCGATAGCTCACCGGCAGGTTCCGCGCCTCTTCGATCGAACTCATTGCCGCTTGAGGGACCTGCACCTGGATTTGATACGCCACTCCGCTGTTCGGATCCGCCCAATAATTCGGCACCACGAAACGGCTCGAGGACGTTGCCGCCACTAACGATCGCGACACTTCGGACATTTTCACTCCCATAATTCCCGCTCGTTCGCGGTCGACCGCTACGTCCATCGTTGGGTAATCCAAAGCCTGGCCGAACTGAATGTCCCTCAGCGAAGAAATGCCGGCGAGTTGTTCTTTGATCTTCTCGGCGAATTCACGGTTGGCGGCCAGATTCGGACCACTGATGGCAACCTCAATCGGCGTCGAGGCCCCCAGGCTCATCACCCGGCTCACAATGTCGCTCGGTTCGAAAGAGACGCTCACTCCTGGCAACTGTTGCGCGAACTTTTTCCGGAGCCTCTCTTTCAATGCCTCAGCGTTGAAGCCGCTGCCGCTGTTCAACTGTACTTGCAGAACGCCTTCCTCAGAGCCGCCATTCCACAGATAAATAAGGTTGATCGGGTAGCTCGGCGCGTGCACACCCACAAACCCAAGGCTGATCGCAACGTTATTCGAGCCGACTTCGTCACGCATTATAGCCAGCAGCTTTAACGCAATCGCTTCGGTGCCCGTGACGTGTGTCCCCGTTGGCGCACGGAATCGCACTTGAAGCTGCCCTGCCGCAACACGCGGAAAAATCTCCGTCCCAAGCCGTGGCGCGAACACAGCGATCACCAGTCCCGCCGCGGCCAGATAAACCAAAAGCACCGCCCATCGCAAACGCACGGTTCTCTGCACGGCCTCCTTGTAGGTGCTCTGAAAGCGCGCAAAGCGTCCCCGATTATCATTCGCCACACCAGACGCAGTATGCGACCGCATCAGCCATGTGGACAGCACCGGCACAAACGTGCCGGCCAGCAAATACGAAGCGACCATCGCGAAGCCCACGGCCAGCGAGAGCGGGATGAACATCGCCCGCGCGGCGCCGCTCATAAAGTACGACGGCAGAAACACCGCTAGCACGCACAACATCGAGATCATGAGCGGGATCGCCACCTCCCTGCCCGAATCCATCACGGCCCGCGCGGCGGACTTCCCCTGCCCTGCATGCCGGTGGATGTTCTCAATCGCCACCACAGACATGTCCACCAGAATCCCGACGGCGAGCGCCAATCCGCCCAGCGTCATGATGTTCACTGTTTGGCCCGTGATCCACAGTCCCACCAACGCTCCCATTAACGCCAGCGGGATATTAATGATCACCACCAACGCGCTGCGCCAGTCCCGCAAAAACAAAAAAATCATCACGCCCGTCAGGAGCGCACCCAACGCTCCTTCCATCGTCAACGCCCCGATCGCCCGCGTCACATATGGCGATTGATCGAACTCGTAGCTGACCTTTACGTCCGCCGGCAGCACACTTTGAAATTTCGGCAGGTTCTTCTTTACGAGATTCACTACTGAAAGCGTCGAGGCGTCGGCCCGCTTGGTCACCGGGATGTAAACCGTGCGGCGCCCATTCACCAGCGCATAGCTCGTAACGATGTCTGATGCGTCCTGCACTGTCGCGAGGTCGCGCACAAAGACCGCCGGGTAAACTCCGGTGCGAATCGGCACGCTTTCCAGGTCTTTGATGTTCTTCACCACCGAGTTCAATGGTACCATCGGGTACTTGCCGCCGATGGGCATGTTGCCCGACGGGCTGATAGTGTTCGCGCCCGTAAGAGCCACCACCACGTCATCCGGCGACATGTTGTACGCACGCAGCCGGTCCGGTTTAAGATTCACCACGATGCTGCGCGCGCTCCCTCCAAATGGCGGCGGCGCTGACACGCCAGGCAGCGTCGCGAACAATGGCCGCACCAGGTTCAACGCCGCGTCCTGCATCTCGCCTACCGAACGTGACTCACTCGAGAATACCAGGTTGCCGACCGGTACGCTGCCGGCATCGAATCGCATAATAAACGGCGGCACCGTTCCCGGCGGCATGAACGCCCGGGAGCGATTCACATACGCCACCGTTTCCGACATCGCCTGTGACATGTCCGTGCCTGGGTAGAATTGCAGTTTGATGATCGCTGCGCCCTGAATGGATTTCGACTCCACGTGCTCGATCCCGGTAATGTAAAGAAAGTGGTACTCGTAGTAATATGTGAGATAGCCTTCCATCTGGCCGGGATCCATTCCTCCGTAGGGCTGAGCGACATAGATCGTGGGAATGCCGAGCGTCGGGAAAATGTCCCGAGGCATTTTACGCAAGGCAAAAGCCGCCCCCAGAACAAGCGCGATCATCAAAACGACAACGGTGAACGGGCGCCGCATGGCGGGCTGAACCAGGTTCATGTACGCAGGCCTGCTTTCATTGGCACAGTAGATATTTATCCAAGACAAACCCGCTGCGGCGAGACGATTCTCTCGAATACGGTCATTTCCCACCTGCTGTTATCGACAAGACCCATGCACATTCGGGTGATTGTAAGTAAATTGAGGGCGAGGCATGGAAACGAAACCGTATTGGATGCAGGAAACACTTCCGGAGTTTGCCCCGCTATCAAACGATTTGGAAGTGGATGTAGTAATAATCGGGGGCGGACTGACCGGAATCACAACTGCGCACCTGTTGAAAAAGGAGGGAGTTAAGGTCGCGCTCATTGAACGGCAACGCTGCGCGGCGGCAGACACCGGGCACACGACCGCGCATCTGACGTATGTCACTGATTACCGCCTGCACGAACTGGTAAAGCACTTCGGCCGTGACGGCGCGAAGGCATTCTGGGAAGCGGGCGCCGCAGCCATCGATCAGATTTCAGAGATTGTGGGCGAGTTGAAGATCGATTGCGAATTCAAGTGGGTACCCGGGTATTTGCATACCAAACTCTTTGCACCTGCGCAGGACGAAATGAAGTCACTCAAAGAAGACGCGGAGCTGGCGAGCCAATTGGATTTCGAAGCGCAGTGGCTGGATAAGGTGCCTTACGCAAATCGGCCCGGAATCCGGTTTTCCAACCAGGCGAAATTCCATCCGCGAAAATATCTGCGCGCGCTGCTGAACGCGATTCACGGCGACGGGAGCTACGTTTTCGAAAATACTGAGGCGGGCGAAATTCAGGACAAGCCCCTGCAGATCGAAGCGGGCCGTTATCACATTCGCTGCAAGTACGTGGTCATTGCCACGCACACGCCGTTGATGGGCAAATGTAACGTGCTCAATGCGACGTTGTTCCAGAGCAAACTGGCGCTCTACACCAGTTACGTGCTCGGCGCGAAATTGCCCAAGGGCCTGGTGCCAGAAGCATTATATTGGGACACGACTGATCCCTATTATTATCTTCGTATTGACACGCATCGGGATGGAGATTACGCGATCTTCGGCGGTGAGGATTGCAAAACCGGCCAGGAAGAGGATGCAGAGAAGGTTTTTGCAAAACTCGAAGACAAACTTAAGCAAGTCTTACCACAAGCGCAGGTGCAGCATCGCTGGCTCGGCCAAGTGATCGAGACCAATGACGGGCTGCCGTTCATTGGCGAAAATTGCGGACAATTTGTCGCGACCGGCTTTTGCGGCAATGGGTTCACCTTGGGCACGCTTAGCGCGGTGATGGCGCGCGATCGTTTTCTGAAACGCAAGAATCCCTGGTTTGAACTCTTCGCCGTTGATCGGAGCAAGTTTCACGGAGGGACGTGGCGCTACATCAAGGAAAATCTGGATTACCCTTATTACATGGTGCGCGATCGTCTCGCGCGCGCCGAGAGCGATTCAACGGACGAAATCAAGATTGGCGAAGGTAGAATCGTGAAACTGGACGGCAAGAAAGTGGCCGCGTACCGCGATGAGACGGGTAAGGTGAATATGCACTCTCCGGTCTGCACGCACATGAAATGCATTGTCCGCTGGAATGCCGCCGACAAAACCTGGGATTGCCCCTGCCACGGCTCGCGCTTCAAACCGACTGGCGAAGTGTTCTCCGGCCCCGCTGAAGCGCCGCTGGAAAAGATTTCTTCTGGTTAATCGACGTTGGCTTCTGACGATTTCGCCTCTAGCTTTCGCCCGTGCGCAAGTATTGGCACGTCATTAACGTCGGCATTCAGAACACCCTGGTGTACCGGGTGAACTTTCTGTTCCGGTCGGTGTTCGGACTGATCCCGTTGGTGGCGACTATTTCTTTGTGGCGAACCGTGTATGCCTCCAAGGAAGGGAACGTGGCCGGCTATTCGCTCGCGCAAATCATTTCGTATTACCTTGTGGTCACGATCGTTGACGCCCTGACGGCGGTTTCCGACGATGACTGGCAGATCGCGGGCGACATTCGCGACGGCAACATCAGCCAATTCCTCCTGAAACCGATCGATTATTTGACCTATCGCTTTTGTTTGTTCGGTGCGCAGCGGATCATTTACACCGCCGTCGCCTGCATTCCCGTGACCCTCTTTATTCTCGCGCAGCGGCAGTATTTCGTGGCCCCGCCTGATGGAGCGACGTTGGCGATTTTTATGATTTCGATTGCCCTCACCGCGATGCTCCAATTCTTTATCTCGTATACCCTTGCGCTGCTCGCGTTTTGGCTGCTTGAAATCTCAACACTGATCTTCATCATTTTCGCGTTCGAATACATCGCGGGCGGACATTTGTTCCCTCTGGATATTCTGCCGCCCGCGCTTGCGAAGGCGCTTTTCTTTACACCATTCCCATATCAAATGTTTTTTCCGGTCAGCATTTACGTGGGGAAAATCACGGGGTCAGCCATGTATCAAGGATTGCTGATTCAGGCCACGTGGGTCGTTGCGTTTTATGCGCTCGGCCGCTTCGTTTGGTGGCGAGGCATTCGTAAATATTCCGCCGTGGGAGGATGAAAGAATTTCGACGATATCTGGGCTTGTACGTGGCGTTCTGGAAGAACTCCGTCGCCAGGGAGATGGGGTTTAAGGCCAATTTTTTCATGTGGATCATCACCGAGGCGTTGTGGTTCACGCTGCAACTGGCATTCATCGTTGTCATTTACCAACACACCGATCGCATCGCGGATTGGTCCAAGTGGGAAGTGGTGCTGCTGATGGGCGCGGCGCATTTTATTCAGCAAGTTTTTCAAGCGTTTTTCCTGACCAATTGCACTTCCATCTCCGAGCATGTGCGCACGGGCAAGTTCGATTTCATGCTCTTGCTCCCGGTTAATACACGCTTTCTCATTTCGCTGCGCCAGGTGGATCTCGGGGGTTATTTTAATGCTGCGTCGGCAGTCGCTGTCATGATTTATGCACTCTGGCAACTGCATCGCGTCCCGGCGGCCGCGGAGGTTCTCGGATTCCTGCTGCTGGCCCTGATCGGTGTGCTCATCCATTATTCGTTCATGTTCTTGCTTGCGGGAGTGAGTTTTTGGACCGTTCGCGCGCAAGGCGTCGTGTGGGCCTATTACAGCATGTTCAACATCGCAAGACTGCCGGATTCGGCTTTTCGCGGCGCATTCCGGCTGGTCTTTACCTTTGCCATCCCCATGCTGCTGGTGGCCAACGTCCCCGCTAGGGTACTCGCCGAAAAACTACGTTCCCCGAGGGATATCCTTCTGCTCCTCGTAATGCTCGTCGTCGCGTTTCTGCTCTCACAAGCAGGGTGGCGCATCTCGCTCAAGCGCTACACCAGCGCGAGCTCGTGACCTTAATACTTCCTGCTCGGCAACACGTCTTTGGCGCTTGCCTGATCGAACACTTTGTCCTGAACGACGGTGCGTTTTGCCAACTTTTGGCCGGCAAGGGCCTGCTCGACTGCATCGAACGCCATCGGCCCGAGCAGGGGATTGCATTCCACGCTGCAATTTAGTTTGCCAGCGACCATGGCGTTGAAAGCGTCTTTGACGCCGTCCACGGAAACAACCGTTACATCGCTGCCGGGTTTGCGACCGGATTCTTCGAGCGCCTGGATCGCGCCCAGCGCCATGTCGTCGTTATGCGCATAGACCGCTGTCAGGTCGTTGCCATGCTTCTTGATTAACGCTTCCATCACTTCCTTGCCTTGCGAACGGCGGAAGTCGCCGCTCTGCGAGGCGATGATTTTCATGCCGGGATGCTTCGCAATCGCTTGTTCGAATCCTTTCTTCCGATCCAACGCGGGAGCTGAACCAGGAGTTCCTTGAAGCTCAACGATTCCTGCTTTGCCGTTGACCTTTTTGGCCAGCCATTCGCCGGCAAGCCTCCCCTCCTCCACGAAATCCGACGCAATCAAGGTAGCATAAAGCGAGTCATCGCCTTTGATGCCGCGATCGACCAGCACCACAGGAATCTTCGCGCGCTTCGCTTCCTGCAGCACGGGTCCCCAACCAGTCTCGACTACCGGCGCAAGGATGATCGCATCCACGCCTTGAGCGATGAAGCCACGGACGGCCCGGATTTGATTTTCCTGTTTTCCCTGCGCGTCGGAAAACTTCAAGGTTACGCCACGCTTCTCCGCCTCGCTCTTGATGGATTCGGTCTCCGCCGTGCGCCAGGCGCTCTCGGCGCCGACTTGCGCAAAACCGACAGTGGCGGGCTTTTTCCCGGCGGCCACTGCAAAGATGGCAAGCGCCGCGATAAACAACTGCTTCATCCGCTCAACTTGGCCGAAGGATGGGCGAAGTTCTAGAAAGAAATCGTTGGAACAGGATGAACAGCAGCAGCAATACCCCGACTACAATGCGCAGCCACCATGAGTTCAAACGTCCGTCGAAGACCAGCGCCGATTGAATGGTCCCGAAGATCAAAACGCCGGCGAGCGTACCCACAATGGTGCCGACACCGCCGCTGAGCAGCGTGCCTCCAATCACCACGGAGGCGATCACATCCAGTTCAAAACCGACTCCGATAGCCGGATTGCCCGAGCCCATATAAAAACTTGCCACTACTCCCGCGAGTGCCGAGCACAAGCCGCTAAGCCCATAAACAGCGACCTTTGTTCGCGGCACGGGCAGGCCCATCAGCCGCGCCGAACTTTCGCTGCCGCCAATGGCATACACATTCCGGCCGAAACGGGTGTGATGCGCAAGGAACACACCCATCGCAAATACAAACAGAAAAACCAGGGCCGTCGTGGGAAGCGCAACACGTTCGCCCAGCGGAATCGCGAACCCTTGCAAGCTTGCATAGAACGGATGGGCGATCTCCACCGATTCCTGACTCACTACAAACGCCATTCCTCGTGCGAAAAACATTCCGCCCAGCGTCACAAGAAAGGGCGGCAGCTCATATCGATGGATCAACCAACCCATTCCGCTGCCCAGCAAACCGCCGATCACCAATGCGATTCCAATCGCCGCCACCGGATGCACACCGTGTTTGCCGACCAGCGTCGCGATAAAAATGGTGGTGAACGCCAGCACCGCGCCGACCGAAAGATCGATCCCGCCCGATAGTATGACGAACGTCATTCCCACCGCCGCAATCGCCAGAAAAGAATTGTCCCCCAACAAATTCACGAACACCCGCAACGTGAAAAAACCTTGATACTTCCACGCTGCGAACCCGTACAGTCCCAGAAAAACAAAGATTGTCGCCGCCAACGACCAATGCCGAAACGAACGCAGCGACTGCATAGTCATTCGCTCGCAAACGCGCGGCTCATACTCAAGAAAGATTTTCCTTGGCAGATCTGTTTCGGAAGCGTAAGACCGTCCCAGCTCTTTGAAACATCGCAGCTATTGTCCGGGAACCCCGTGAGAATCGGGGACGGTTGCGCCACTGTGACGGGATACAAACTCCCACCATGCCACTGGCACCGCACGTGCGGTGCTGGGAAGGCGGGAGCGAGGTTTCATGCCCGAAGTCAGGATATCGGTTTAGCTGTGCTCGTCGTGATTGGATAATTCGCCGCGCTCTTTCAGAGCAGCCACGAACTGTTCCAGTCAGCTTCTCCGTCAAAGAGAAGGATGAGGCCAGCCGTTCCGCGGGTGCGGAATGGGACCGCTGAATGCCTTCATTCGCCGCTTTGTCGGGGTCTGAAGGTTTTTTGCTTTTGGGCCTCGCACTGGTCTCGCAACTGAAAACAAAACAGCAAGATCAGTGTGTATGGCTAAATATAAATGTATTATGGGACTGGCTTTCGCCAGCGTATCATCCGTTTTTGGGAACTTTGCGGACTCTGTGATCTCCTACGATCCCGGCGTGGGATACGCAAAGACATTTTCCGGTGCGGGTTATACAAACGCCACCGCCGCGCTCGGTCAGCCCAACCGCAATACGTCATTCGGGCCGGTGCAGCCGTTCAATCCGCCATTCGATGTATCGGAAATCGTGTCCATGGGAACAAACGGTACCATAACCTTGCGAATGGCCGCGCCCATCATCAACGGCAACGGCGCAGACTTCGTGGTCTATGGAAACGCCGGTTTTATCGATGTCGATTACCCTAACGGCCGCACGGATTCGGCCGCTTCAACGTTCGGCGAAAATCCAGGGACGACCCGTGTTTGGGTCAGCGCCAATAACACCGTTTTCTATTTGTTGAACCCGGCGCTCGCGCCTGTCGTGGATCGCCTTTTTCCCACCGATGGCGCTGGTCAATTCGGTGTGCCCCTCGATCCCGCGTTCACGCGAACGAACTTCTACAACGTGTCCTTGCAGCAAATCCGGCAGTTGTATGCCGGCTCAGCAGGAGGAACGGCGTACGACGTTGCATGGGCGCAAGACAATGCGGGCAATCCGGTGTTTCTCCCGGTCGTCCGCTTCGTCCGGATCGAAGTGCTGAGTGGCCGTGCCGAACTCGACGGCATCGCTGCCGTGCCCGGCAGAGCAATGTTCGCGGAGAACTTTTCTGGCCCGCCCGCGCAATGGCAGGTTTACGGTGATTCAACCTTGTTCGTATGGAATACAAACCTCGGCGCACTTGATGTGACGTGGGACTCACGTGAGCCCAACAGCTACTTGTATCACCGGCTGGGCACAGTCTTGACGCGCAACGATGATTTCAGGTTCGAGTTCGACCTTACGTTGCGCGATGTCCAGATCGGCGTCACGCCCAACCAGCCTTACACGTTCGAGGTGGCACTCGGATTGATCAACGTCCGTAGCGCGACCGCCCCAGAATTCGTTCGCGGGCAGTTCAATGGCACGCGGAACATCGCCGAATTCGATTATTTCCCCGCGTTCAGCAGTTTTGGCGCAACGGTGGCGAGCACGATCGTGTCCTCGAACAACATGTTCGCGTACAGTCACAATTTTCCGCTGGAAATGCCCATCGAAGATCTCTTTCACGTAAGCATGAGCTACACAGCCAGCAACAGCACGCTGCTAACCACGATGACGCGCAACGGCGAACCCTTTGGCCCGCTGGAAGCGACGTCGCTCGGCGCTACGTTCTCGGACTTCAGGGTGGATGCGTTCGCGATCAGCAGCTACAGCGATCAGCAGGCGGATGGCTCAATCCTCGCGCATGGCACGGTCGACAATGTCGTCGTGATTTATCCGGAAGGACCGTCCACAAAACTGGCTGGACGGTTCGTGGCCGGAACGTTTGAGGCGCGCTTCATGTCCCGGCTGGGCTGGTGGTACCAACTGGAGCATAGCAGCGATTTGGTAACGTGGAATCCGGTCGGTGCTTTCACTGCGGGGACCGGTGGAGAATTGACGGTGACACATCAAAACGCGCTGACGCACGGTTTTTACCGCATGCGTGCGGAACGACCATGAAGCTGGAATCATTGGAGCGCGGACAGCGTGTCCGCGCGTGGGTGCGTTTGGAGCCGCGGATAACCTGTCCGCGCCCCAATGTCGCGTTCACTTTGGTCGAACTGCTGGTCGTGGTTGCCGTGGTAGCGGTGCTTGCCTCTTTAATTTTGCCTGCCTTGGCGCGCAGCAAAGATACCGCACGCCGCATCCAATGCGTGAGCAACATCCGCCAACTTGGATTCGCCGCGATGATGTATTGGGACGATAACGCAGGGCAGACGTTCGCATATCGCGGGGTGTTCACTAACAATGGCGACGTCTTTTGGTTTGGCTGGCTCGAGCGAGGCGCCGAGGGCGACCGCGCCTTCGACGAATCGCAAGGGGCGCTTTACAGGTACCTTGATGTGCGCGGCCTGGCGATCTGCCCCGCGCTGGAATACATTTCGCCCCGCTTCAAATTAAAGGCGACAGGCGCGGCCTATGGCTACGGCATCAACCGCAATCTCACCGCGCCAACGCTCACGCACATCGTGCGTATGATCAAACCCGCAGACACAGTGCTGTTTGCGGACGCCGCGCAAGTGAACACGTTTCAACCGCCCGCATCGGCTGCCAATCCACTGCTGGAAGAATTTTATTACGTGCACGAATTGGAAAGGACCGCCCACTTCCGCCATCGCCAAACAGCAACTGTCATCTTCGGCGACGGCCATGTGGACCGCGAACGTGCCGTGCCGGATTCCTATGACCTGAACATGCCTGAACAGCGGGTGGGGCGTCTCAGGCCCGAATGCCTGGCGCTGCCGTGATCGCCTCATGGACCATCTCCACCGTGATTGAGCGCATGCACCGAAGGAGTTCTTCGTCGCTGCCTTTGATGCCTTTGCCGTCGTAGCGGTAGTACTCGAGATTGCGCCCGTTAACCACGGGGTTGCGGATAAGCGTGTATTTTTGGCGGTAGGGCTCGCCGGTTTTGTTAAAGGCCGGTGACTCGATCACGAACTGCCGCTGAACCTTCGCCGCCGCCGCCAGGTGCATCAAAGCCGAATCCACGCTGAGGAATATATCGCATTTGCGGATCAGCGCCGCCGCCTGGCGCAGGCTTTTGCTCGGTGCGACGGCGACGCGATCGGATTTTGCTTCGCGCAAGATGCGTTCGTGGTCCTCAGTTTCCGCCGGGCCGCCGAAGAGCAGAATACGCAAGGCACGATCGCCTTGCAGTAACCGCGGGATCAGCGCGACGTAATGGTCGATCGGCCAGCGCTTAAAGCGCAGGTTCTTGGTTTTGCCTGAGCCGACATGAATGCCCATCATTTTTTCGCCGGAGCGCACCTGCGCATCCGCCCATTTCAATTCTTCGTCCGTGAAGAAAATTTCAGTGTCGTGCTCCTGAAGGACGGCTTTTAATCCAATCAACCGCAAGAGATTCAGGTTGTTTTCTACGACGTGCAAAGCGTAATCCTGCGGGATCGTGCGGTTCACAAGTAAGCGGTCCAATGGCGACGCGTTATCGTAAATGTGGCTGATGCGGATCGGCGCATTGATCACGCGAGCTACCATACGATAGGCGGTGCGGCTTTGCGGATAAGTATTGATAATGGCTTCATAGCCCGTACGACCCAGCCTTCGCAGAAAGCTAACGTTAGCCAACGGTCCTGCTGTGATCAGATGCTGATAGTGCAGATTGGAGATGTGCGGATTTGTCTGCAGAAAATCGCGAGCGTCCGGCCACATAACGGCGACGTCGATCTGCGCCAGCGGTAATTGATGCCGCAACTCATGGATGAGTGGTGTGGCCAGCAGCGTGTCACCGA
>DATENK010000154.1:0-3734 GCA_035275085.1 Verrucomicrobiia bacterium
ACCTGACCGTCGCCAATACCTTGGGCGAGGAAGCGACCGTTGGCGCTCAAGGCGGGGCGCGCCGGACCAAAGCGACCGCCGCCGATGGTGAATTCCTGGTCGAGTTCGCGGGTTTTGGTATCAAAGAAGCCCAACACACCTTCGCGATTAGACGCGACAAATCGACGGCCGCCTTTGGCGAAACCAACGGGCGACCAGGTGCCGGACAGGACATCGTCACTGCTTTCCTGGTGGACGGGCCAGATGTGGACAGCGCCGTCTTTGCCGCCGCTGAGCAATTGCTGGCCGTCGCGGGAGAAGGCGAGCGCGTTCACTTCATTGAGGTGGCCTTGCAGGATGGAGGCGCGTTGGCGTTTGGCGAAGTCCCAGAGACGGATCGAATGGTCGGCGCTGGCGCTGGCGAGCGTATTGCCATCGGGCGAGAACAGCAGCGCACGAATGGAGCCGGTGTGTTCGATGTGCTCCGCGTCATCAGGCATGAAGGACAGTTCGCCGGTTTGCGCGTCCCAAATATTAATAATGAACACCCCGTGTTCGCTGAGGGTGTTGCGGGCGGAAAGGACGTAGCGCCCGTCCGGCGAGAAAGTGAGGGCGTGGTTGTTCTGGAAGGGCCCGAAGATGTTGGTCGACTCCTGGAGTAAAAGGCGACCCGCGTTTTCGAAGGACCAGACCACCAGGCCGTCGCGCGAGGCGGTCGCGAGCTTTTTGCCATCGGGCGAAAAACTGAGCGGTCCCCATGCGTTATTAAGCGTTCGGACCGGCTGCCAATCGGACGTTCGCCAGATGGTAACACTCATGGCGTTGGTGCCTGCGCGCGCCATCCCGGCGATATGCGAACCGTCCCTGGTCATGGCCAGGCCCTTTTCGCGGAAATCGAAGCCAGGGGGACCGGGACGAAAACCTTGGCCAGGCGGGCCGAAATTTTCGCCGCCGAGAGATGCGCTCAACTGCCAATCTGCGGTGCTCCACACACGGACGGTTCCGGAATGGATGCCAAGGCCGATGAGGGATTTGCCGTCCGGCAGGAAGGCAATAGAAGATCCGCCATTATTCAAAGTCTTGAGGGGCAGTTTGCGTTGAACGTCGAAGACGTCGATTCTGTCGCGGAGCGCGATGGCGACTGAGTCGCCGACGGGAGATAATGCCACTGAGTTAATCGGGCCGTCCTCTGGCGGAAGTTCGGTGCGCGTGTTGCCCTGACAGAGTTGGCGCAGGTAGCGCCACTCGAACCCGCGGAGGTCGGGCTCGTTGCCCTGAGGCTTGTGCTTGTCCAGCAGTTGGACGGCGCGGCGAAAATTCCCGTCGCGAACCGCCTCGTGCGCGAGGTTCATGTCGGCCACGTATTCATTCACGCGCGCGGCGGTCTTTTCCCGCTCGGCCTGACGGCGAAGGCGCGATTCCTGGACTTGCAAGGACAACGCCCGGTGTTCCGCTCGGGTGGCACGGATGGCTTGCCACATGCTTAAACCTGTCGCGGCGAGAATCGTGAGCGCGATAGCCGTCGCCGCGACAAATGTTCCTTTGTGCCGGCCGTATAGTTTGCGTAAACGATAGGCGGTGCTCGGCGGTCGGGCGGTAACAGGCTCGCCGCCCAAGTAATTTTCGACGTCAACCGCGAGGTCATGGACCGTCGTGTATCGCCGGGTGCGGTCTTTCTCGAGACACTTCATGACGACCCAATCCAGATCGCCGCGCAGCGAGGAGATGAGGGAAGGCGCCTCACTGCGCCGCCGATTGGCCGTGGTCGTGAGCTCAATGCGCGGCATGCTGGCGAGGCGGGTGGATGGCCGGGGCGGCTCGTCTTCCCGGATGGTGCGACGGCATTGCTCGATCGTGGAGCTCATGAGCGCTTCGGAATCGAACGGGGTTTTGCCGGTCAGCATTTCGTACATCAGCACGCCGAGCGAATAGACGTCGCTGCGCGTGTCCATATCGAGACCACTCATCTCGGCCTGCTCGGGGCTCATGTAAGCCGGTGTTCCGATGAATGCGGCGAATTGCGTGAACAAAGTTTTGTCTGTTAACCGCTGCTCAATGGCCTTAGCGATTCCAAAGTCGATCACCTTCGGGACCGGTTTGCTGTCGTGCAATGTTACCAGAATGTTTGAAGGTTTGATGTCGCGATGAATCACGCCTTTTTGGTGGGCATGCTGGATCGCATTGCAGACCTCGATGAACAGGCCGAGGCGTTGGCGGGTGGATAATTTATTTTCGTCGCAGTAATCGGTGATGCGGATGCCCTGCACCAATTCCATCACGAAGTAGGGACGGCCAGTGGTGGTCGCGCCGCCATCAAACACTTTGGCGATGTTCGGGTGGTCCATCATGGCGAGGGCCTGCCGCTCTACCTCGAAGCGCGCGATAACACTTTTGGTGTCCATGCCGAGCTTGATGATCTTGAGCGCGACGCGGCGGCGGACGGGTTCCTCCTGTTCGGCCATGTAAACGACGCCGCATCCGCCTTCGCCGATTTTCTGGAGCAACTTGTAACGCCCGATACGATCGCCCGGTTTTTCGCTTTCGGTGCCGCTGGTCGGTCCCGGCAAGACTTCGGTTTTGAGGACCGGCGTTTCAAGGAAAGCCCCCAGGCTTTGCTCCTCGTGCAGCAACGCCTCGACGCGCCGGCGCAGTTGCGCATCGTGGGCGCAAGCGGCGGCTAGAAAGGCGGCCCGCTCGGCGGGCGGCTTTTCCAACGCAGCGAGAAAGACTTCGCGCTCGGACAATGGGACTTGTACGGCCATGTTCTCGATTACATTAAAGCGGAAAAGCGTGCCAAAGTCCGTCAAAAATTGCCGATTTCCCGCTTTAACCACGCCCGCGCGTAGGTCCAAAGCCGTTCCGCAGAGCGTGGGGCCATGCTCATGGCTGATGCCGCTTGCTCCATGGTCATACCGACGAAATACCGAAGCTTGACCAATTCGGCCGCAGGTCCGTCCTTGAGCGCCAGCTTATCGAGTGCTTCGTTGACGGCGAGCAACTCTTCCGGCGGACCCGCGAGGATGATTGCCCCTTCATTGAATTCCTCAGCAATTGCCCCACTGCCGCGCTTCAGGCTTTTCTTGCGTCGCGCGTGATCCACCAGAATGCGCCGCATCGCTTCGGCGGCTGCGGCGAAAAAGTGCTCGCGATTCTGAAATCGCTGTCCGGCGCCTGCTGGCCCGACCAGCCGGATCCATGCCTCATGCACGAGCGCGGTGGCCTGCAAGGTGTGGCCGCCGGATTCGCCGGACATTTTATGTGCCGCCAGCTTGCGCAATTCGTTGTAAACCAGCGGCAACAATTGCTCGGCCGCCTGCGAATTCCCTTGCTCAATCTCTTCAAGGATCCGCGTCAGCTCGTTCATTCGGGGCTACTCTAATACATCAGCCCGAGAGAGGACGAGCCTGGACTAGCGCCGCGCTTCGCGGACGAATTGCTTGGGGGTGGTGCCGTAGCGGCGTTTGAAGTGAGTGGAGAGGTGGCTTTGATCGCAAAAGCCGAGTTCGAGGGCGACCTCACTGATACTGCGGTCTTCTGTGAGGAGCAGGTCGCGCGCGCGTTCGAGCTTGCAGCGCATGACGTATTGCTTGGGTGTGATGCCGGTGGCGGCTTTGAACATGCGGGCGAAGTGGAAGACGCTGAGTCCTGCCGCTGAAGCCATGTTTTCGAGGCCGACGGCGCCATTCAGGTGTTCCCGGATGTAATCGGTGACGCGTCGGAGTTGAAAGGGAGCGAGTCCGACCGTTCGGTTTTTG
>DATENK010000155.1:0-6673 GCA_035275085.1 Verrucomicrobiia bacterium
CGCTTCCACCGCCGAAGCCGATTACGATATCGCACCCTTCCACGCGCGCATATTGAACGCCCTTCGTCACAATCTGCACGGTCGGCTCGCCGGCAACGGAAAAGGTCGTATATGAAACCGTGAGCAGCTTTAATAGCGGAGCAGCCCGGCTGGAATCGCGCCCCGTAACCAGCAGCGCTTTCCTTCCCAGGGCAGCGGCAATCGGCCCGGCCTCCTTCAGCATGCCGGCGCCAAAAATGATCCGGCCAGCGGCGGCGAACTCAAAGTGGAGTGACATTCGTAAATTTTACACTGCTGCGTGGCTCGGCCATCATCGACGCTACCGTGTCGCGCCATTTCTGATAATGCGCGGTCTCTTTGTGTTTTGCGGGGGCATCATTGGTGCGATAAACCTCCACCAGCACAAAGCGGGTTGGATCGTCCTGCTGCCGCACCACATCGAAGCGCGCAATACCGGCCTCACGCACGCTTGCGCGCGCATTCTCCAACGTGGCGGCGATGAAGTCCTGCACGCATTCCGGCTTAACATGCACATGAACGTGCACCACCAGCATAGGATCCATGCTCGCGAATTTAGTCCTGACCATCCCCGGGAGGCAAGGGGCTACAGTTTGCCCGGCGGTCGGCGATTTTGGCCTGGCAGTTTTTGGCGGGCATCACCGAGATCGGCGCGAGCCTTGTCAGCGACAGCTTGCAATCGTTTAATGACGTCCGGGTGCTCCTTTGCGCGACTGGTAGTTTCGCCAATATCCGATTCAAGGTCGTAGAGAGCAATGGGATTGCCGAATACCAGTTTCCATTTTCCCGACCGAACTGCGGCGAGTTGAAAGCCTTGATAATAATAAAATGCGTCATGCGGGCCGGGTGCCGATTTGTCCCCGAACATTAGCGCGCTGATATCTTTGCCATCGATGATGCGGTCGGTTGGAATCGCAGCATCCGCAAGTTTTGCAAACGTGGTGAATAGGTCAAAACCAGCCACGAGCTCATGGCAGACTGATCCCGCAGGGATTTTGCCGGGCCAACGCATCAACGCCGCCACACGCGTACCTCCCTCATAGGCAGCCTGGTATTTGCCATCGCGGAGGAGGTGAACGCGATTGGTTTGGACGGCTGCGGCATGACCATAGATGCCTTCCAGCTCGGGGTAACGTTTGACCAACGGACCATTGTCGGACGTGAAAACGACCAACGTATTTGTCGCGAGCCCAAGTCGATCCAATGTGCGCATCACTTCGCCGACGGTCCAATCCAGGGATTGCACCGCATCGCCGTAAACTCCGGCTTTGGACTTGTAGTGAAAGCGCGCCGGTACCAGCCACGGCGTGTGTGTCTCGACATTTGCGAGATGAAGGTAAAAGGGTCGGTCGCGATTGGCTTCGACGAACCTGATCGCCTCCTCGGTGAAGCGCTCCGGCAGAGTGGCGAGTTGAGCCGGTGTTTCCACCACGTTGGTGCCGCGAATGAGCGGGATCGGGGGCAAGCGAAAGTTCGGATCGCCTTGCGACTTGGCGTGCCCCAGACGTTCCGGCCCGTGGTCGTTCGGATACGGAATCCCGAAGTATAAATCGAACCCGTGACTCGGAGGCAGAAATTGGGGCTGGTGGCCAAGGTGCCATTTGCCGACGACGGCGGTCGCATAGCCGCGCGTCTTCAGCAGTTCGGCAATCGTGATTTCATTCGAGTTCAGACCCTCGCGCGAGAACGGAAACAGAACGTTGGGCAAGCTCACCCGCTGGGCGTAACAGCCCGTCAGAAGGGCTGCGCGAGATGCGGTGCAGACTGGAGACGGGGCATAGAAGGATGTGAACTTCATCCCTTCGCTGGCGAGGCGGTCCAGGTTAGGGGTATGGATGTCTTTCGCGCCGAAGCAACTCAAGTCGTCGTAACCGACGTCGTCGCCAATGATATGAATGATGTTCGGCGGAGGGGCAGCGCTTCCGCCGTTAACCATTAAGGCCAAACACAACCAGAGTTGCCGCCAGTGCATGCGCTTTGTTTAACATGAGCGCGCATGGGAAGCGAAGAGCGTTTCGAGCATTGGCGCAAGATGACGGGGCTGATGGCCGCACCGGTCGTTTTCGTGGCGGTGGTCTGGATGCCGGTCGCGGGGTTGAGGCCTGAGGCGCATCGGCTGTTGGCAGTGCTGGGCGCGGTGGTGGTGCTCTGGGTGACGGAGGCCATTCCGTTGGCGGTCACGGCATTGCTTGGGCCGTTGTTGTGCGTGTTGCTGGGCATCGCGCCGGCCAAAGAGGTGTTTCGCGGGTTTGCGGACCCGATCATTTTTCTTTTTCTTGGGAGCTTCCTTATTGCGGAAGCGATGCTGCGTCACGGCCTCAACCGCCGAATTGCGTTTGGGATTATGCGGCAGGTGGGGACGAGTCCGACGCGCTTGCTAGCCGCCTTTGGCGTGGCAACCGGTTTTGTTTCGCTGTGGGTCTCAAACACGGCGACGACGGCAATGATGTTTCCAATCGCGCTGGCAATTCTGAAGGAACGGCAGGTCGCGCCCGCGTTCGCGACAGCCTTGATGCTGATGACCGCATTCGCCGCTTCCATCGGCGGACTTGGCACGCCCGTTGGAACACCGCCCAATCTGATCGGGCTGGGGCTGATCGAAACGAGCCTGAAAATCAAAATCACATTCTTTCAGTGGATGATGTTCGGCTTTCCGCTGGCAGCCGCGCTCATCGTGTTCCTGTGTTTTCATTTTCGGGCCGCCGCGAGAGCGGCCGTCCAACCGATTGAAGTCCAGTCTTCAGGACCGATCTCGCCAGGCGAGCGCAACGTGCTGATTGCCTTCTCCCTGACGGTCGCGATGTGGATTGTGCCAGGCATCATCGCACTGTGGCGCGGCGCAAACGATCCGCTGTTCCGGTGGTTCAACCAGCACCTGCCTGAAGCCATGGCGGCATTGCTCGGCGGTATCCTGCTATTTTTGATTCCCACGAACCTGCGCCGCGGCGAATTCACGTTGTCGTGGCGGGACACCGCGAATGTGGATTGGGGAACGATCCTCCTGTTCGGCGGCGGTCTGGCGATGGGCGATTTGATGTTCTCGACCGGCGTGGCGAAATGGATGGGCGAAGGCATCGCGCATAGCCTACACGCCAACACGGTGCTCGGCTTGACCATGCTTTTTGCCGCAATCGCAACCGTAGTGTCGGAAACCACGAGCAACGTGGCTTCGGCGGCGATGGTTGTGCCGGTCGCGATTGCGGTGGCGCAAGCGGCGGGCGTTCCGCCACTGCAACCGGCGCTCGCTGCGTGCCTCGCCTCCTCGCTCGGGTTCATGCTGCCGGTCTCTACACCACCGAATGCGATCGTCTACGGTTCAGGCCTGGTGCCAGTGCGGCAAATGATTCGGCATGGACTGATGCTGGACGTTGTTGGATGGGCGGCAGTGGTGATGACGGTGATGTGGATCGTGCCTCGCGTTATGGTCGGGCACTAAGCGGCGGCAGGCAGTTCAATCCAAAAGCGGCTCCCACCGCCAAGCTTTGAGTCGACGCCGCACTTACCGCCCATGCGTTGGGCGGCGCGCGCAACAATCGCGAGGCCAATTCCAGTGCCATCGTGTTCCTTCACGTTTCCGACGCGCTCGAAAAGCCCGAAGACCTTCTCGTGATGGGCAGGATCGATGCCGATTCCATTGTCTTTCACATTGATGCGAACGCGCTTTTCATCGCGTTCGGTCCAAACCTCCACTCGCGGTGGAACATTCGGTGCGGCGAATTTGAAAGCGTTATTGACGAGATTCGACAGGCATTGGCCAAGCAGGGTCGGATTTGCCATCACACGGTCCAGCCCTTCTCGCACGATCAATTGACCGCGGGGAGGCAAGGTGAAGTTCTGCATGGAAAGCACGTCCTTCAACAGCACGTCTACCGCGATGGGCTGGGCGGTCATGTCTTCACGTGTGACGCGGCAGTATTGCAGGAGATCGCGGGTGAGCTGTTCCATCTGCACGGTGGCGGACTTGATGCGTTCGAGATACGTGCGCGCCTCCTCGTCCAGCTTGTCCGAATAATCTTCCAGCAGCACTTCGGAAAAGCCCTGCAAAGAGCGGAGCGGCGCGCGCAGATCATGCGAAACGGAATAGGAGAAGGTCTCGAGTTGTTCGTTGGCTTCGCGCAGTTCGACGTTGAGTTGCTGGATAAGGTCCAGCTTGCGCGCCTGCTCTTCGTTGTGAAAAGCCAATCGGTCGGCCTGGCGTTTAATCACCTGCGTCTGTCGTGCCAATTCGACGAACACCGATACTTTCGCTTTCAGGACGTCAGCGATGACCGGCAGGAACATGTAATCGACTGCGCCGAGACGATACCCTTTGAGGCGGTCGATGTCCGTCGTGTTATAGGCGGTGATAAAAATAATTGGTGTCTTCTCGAAGCGCGGGCGCTGGCGGATCAACTCGGCCGTCTCAAAGCCATCCATGCCTGGCATGTTCACGTCCAGAAGGATCACGGCAAAATCCTGTTTAAGGAGGCATTCCAGCGCCTCGCGGCCGTTCATGGCTTTGATAACATTCTGGCCGAGTTCCTGTAAAATAGCCTCGTGGGCGATCAGCTTTCCGGGCTGATCGTCCACGAGGAGAATATTTACTTTCTCTTCCTGCATCAATTAGCGGTGCAGCCAAACTCGCATGAGCGAGAGCAACTGTTCGGTGTTCACCGGCTTGGCAATGTAATCGGACGCCCCAGCCTCCAGGCATTTTTCCCGGTCGCCCTTCATCGCTTTGGCTGTGAGCGCAATGATCGGCAGTAATTTGTGCTTCGCCTCGCTGCGAATCATCTTCATGGTAGCATACCCGTCCATGCCGGGCATCATGATATCCATGAGGACCATGGATATCTCCGGAGTTGTTTCCAGCATGTCGATGGCTTCGCGGCCGTTTGAAGCGCTCAATACTTGCATTTGGTGCCGCTCAAGCAGACCGGTGAGCGCGAAGATATTGCGCACGTCGTCGTCCACCACCAGAACTTTGCGGTTTGCGAGCGCTTCATCCGTTTGGTGCAGCCGGCGCAACATGTCCTGTTTCTTTTGCGGCAAATCGGTGATGACGCGATGCAGAAACAGGGCCGTCTCATCGAGCAAACGTTCCGGCGATTGCACCCCCTTGATGACGATGCTCTTGGCCATGGTGCGCAGGCGCGTTTCCTCGTCCGCCGTTAATTCTTTGCCCGTGAAGACAACGATTGGCAGGTCCCGAAGAGCGCTTTCGTTTTGAATGCGCTCCAGCAACTCGAATCCGGAGATATCCGGGAGGCGCAGGTCGAGCACGACACAGTCAAAGGCGCGGTCATTCATCAGATCCCATGCTTCCGCGCCGCTGCCGACCGTGGTGATCTCCACGTCACTATGGCCGATCAATTCGACAATATTTTGACGCGTGACGGGGTCGTCATCAACCACGAGCAAGCGTTTGACCTGGCGTTTGCTGAATTCCTGGATACGCGCAAACGCCGAATCGAGGCCTTCGGTGGTCACAGGTTTGATCATGTAAGAGAAGGCGCCGCGTTCGAGGCCGTGCTGGCGCTCCTCTTCCATCGTAATAATCTGGACCGGTATGTGGCGTGTTTCCGGGTCCTGCTTCAAATGGCTTAACACCGTCCAACCGAGCATGTCAGGAAGGAAAATGTCGAGGGTAATGGCGGACGGCTTGAACTCGCGAGCGAGTGAGAGCGCCACGTTCCCGCGCATCGCGACGATGCCTTTCAAACCTTTGTCGCGCGCAAGGCCGAGCAAAACGCGCGCGTAATGCGGATCGTCCTCGACGATCAACACGACGGGATCGCCCTCCTTGATCACGTCGCGGTCGTCCGGGACCTCTTCGATGACGGGCGGCGGCAAAACCTGCACATGCGACTGTTGTTCGATCTTCGGCTGCTTATGCGCGGTCGGCCCGGCGTAAGTTTGCGGGAGATAAAGCGTGAAGGTGCTGCCCTGGCCCGGTGTGCTGGTAAGGCGGATTTCCCCGCCGAGCAAATTCGCCAATTCACGGCAAATCGCCAGGCCCAAACCCGTGCCGCCGTACTTGCGACTTGTGCCGGCATCGGCCTGTTGGAAAGCCTCGAAGATGATCTTTTGTTTTTCGGGCGGAATGCCAATACCAGTGTCCGTTACCTCGAATGCGATCACCATCGGTGCGCGCTTGAGCAGCGGGTGCTCCGGCGTCCAGCCGGATTTCGCCACTGAGACCGCGAATGAAACTTTTCCCTGAGATGTGAATTTGAAGGCGTTCGACAACAGGTTCTTGAGAATCTGCTGCAGGCGCTTCGAATCGGTGATCACGCTGCGCGGCAGAGTCGTGTCGGCCGTAATCACAAAGCCGAGATTACGGCTGTCGGCGACGTGACGGAAGTTACGTTCAACCGCGTCCCGCACGGCCGCGAGCGTGATCTCTTCAGCTTCCACCGTAACCGTGCCCGACTCGATCTTCGAAAGGTCGAGGATGTCACTGATCAGGTTCAAGAGGTCGGTGCCCGCGCTGTGTATCGTGCGCGCATATTCGACCTGCTTCGTCGTGAGATTGCCGCTCGGATTATCGACGAGTTGTTGACCCAGAATGAGGATACTGTTCAAGGGTGTTCGCAATTCATGGGACATGTTCGCCAGGAACTCGGACTTATACTTCGACGTAAGCGCCAGCTCGGCGGCCTTTTCTTCGACCGCG
>DATENK010000156.1:0-4989 GCA_035275085.1 Verrucomicrobiia bacterium
CTTCCTCGCAGGTCGGATACATCCACAAGAGAGGTGATCGCGGTGTCCATGGCTAGGCAGCTTTCAAAAACGCCGAGACGTTTTTGACAAATGTCCGCGTGTCGATCGGTTTGGTCACATACGCGAGCGCCCCAGCGGCACGCGCCGTTTCTTCGTCGCCTTTCATCGCATTGGCTGTCAGAGAGATCACTGGAATATGCTCGGTTGCGCCATCGCTTTTGAGGATCCGTATCGCCTGCAACCCGTCCATCCCCGGCAAACTCGTATCCATCAGGATCAGATCCGGTAGCAGTGAGCGCGCCAATTGAATGCCTTTTTCCGCGGTCGCCGCCTGCAATACCTCGTATCCCGCAACCGTCAACAGGTCGGCCGCCAGTTCCATATTCAGCGGGTTGTCCTCAATAATCAGGATCTTCGGCGCATTCATCGGGTCACTTGCAGTTTGCGGTCGCTTTCGGCCCCGCGGGTAAATGAGGCAAGGTGCTGAAACAGCGACTCGCGGTTAAACTTCGGCAGCACGGTCAAGAGTTGGTGCGTCAAACGGTTGCGCTCCTGCTCGTTCAACGCCATGCCTGTGTGGATGATAATCGGCAGCGGTTGCGTCTTGGGGTTCGCGCGCAGTTGCTCCACCACATCGAACCCGCTGAGCTGCGGCAATTTCAAATCGAGAATCATTAAGTCGGGGTCACTGTCTTGCGCGAGTTGGACCGCGCGACGCCCGTCGAAGGCGCGGATCACATTGAACCCCGCCTGCTGAAGGAAGCGGGCCAGGATTTCCACCATCAATGGCTCATCATCGGCGACCAATACCGTGCGGACCTCCCGCCCGGAGCTGTGCTCGCGTTTTGAGATTGCATCCGCCAACCGCGCACGCGAGGCGAGCGTCACTTCGTCGGTCGCGAGTAGCGCGAAGCGCAAAATGCCGCGCTCAAAATACGTGCGCACCACCGGCAACTTGTCCCCGGCGGGCGAGGCAACCAGCAGTTTCAGCAAATCATCCACAGTGGGTTCCACAATCTCGGGGGAAATAAGCACCGCGTAAGGAAGCAGCTCGGTCGCTTTCTGCACCGCCTCCGCAGGGCTGGCTACCGACAGCACAGCGTAACCCGCATGCTCGAGGTATTGGCGAATCGATTCCTCGCGGGCGGCTGCTTCCCTGCCGCGCGAACCAAAATCGTCAGATTGAAACAACAACACCAGTGGCCGCAACACGCCATCAGGGTCCTTGGCGGCGGCATCGGTTTTGTCTCCTTCCAGCGGAACCACGAAGGTGAACGTGCTGCCTTTGCCTTCAACGCCTTCGCTCGCGACTGAAATTTTTCCGCCATGCAGCTCCACGAGTTTGCGCGTCAACGCCAGTCCAAGGCCAGTGCCTTGTTCCTGTCGCGCGTAAGAGGAATCCACCTGTTCGAACTCCAGGAAAATTCGCTCCTGGTTTTCCTTGCCGATTCCGATGCCCGTGTCAGAAACAGCCACGTGCAACTCAGAGCGGCCCACGATTTCCGCTTTCACAGTGACGGTCCCGCCTTCAGGCGTAAACTTCACCGCATTACTCAGCAGGTTGTAAAGGATCTGCTTGAACTTGCCCTGGTCGGCGAAGACTTTTGGCATGGCAGGATCGACTTCAGCCACCAGCGCGATCTTCTTTTTGTTGGCGAGCGCCTTGGCGATGTTCTGCACATCCGTGATGGCCGTCTGCACCGAAAACAGCGCCCGCACCAACTCCATGCGACCCGCTTCGACTTTCGCCAGGTCCAGAATGTCGTTGATCAACGTCAGCAGGTGGCGCCCGCTATTGAGGATATTGTTCGTATAGCGCAACTGGCGGTCGTTCAAGTTCCCGAACGTCTGATCAGACAGGACTTCCGAAAATCCAATGATCGCGTTCAGCGGTGTCCGCAACTCATGGCTCATGTTCGCAAGGAACTGGCTCTTCGCGCGGTTCGCGCCTTCGGCCGCTTCCTTCGCTTGCTGCAAGGCCGCCTCCGCGTGCTTGCGCTCCGTCACATCACGCGAAATCGTTACGACTTTTCCAGGTTGCCCGTACTCACCGCGAACGAAATTCCCCTGGGATTCCAGGTAACGCACATTCCCGCCGGGCAACAGCAGCCGATATTCGATTCGCTTGCCTCTCCCCGACGAAATCGTGTCGTAAAACACTTTCCGCACCCGCTCCGCGTCATCGGGATGGATGTGCTCGAACGTGTCCGTGCCGACGAGCGAGGCGGGGTCGCCGAGGATTTCTTTAAAATTCGGGCTGGTATAAAGCCGGGTACCCGCGGCATCGGATACCGATATTAAATCACTTACGTTTTCGGTGATAAGTTTGAACATCTCATCGGTCTTGCGAAGGCTTTGCTCCGCCATTTTGCGGCTGGTGATGTCCTGCAACACCGCCTGAAATTCCACGGTGCTACCGTCCAGCGCGCAAATGCGCTGCACCGTGCATTGCTGCCACACCGGACGTCCGTCGGGCGCAACGACTTTCGTGTCGTAAGTGAGCACCGGGTCGTTCTGGGGCAGGCTTTCGAAATAGCTTAGCGGAATGTCGCGGTCTTCCGGCGCAAAGGCGTGGAGGAATTGTGAGCCGATCAAATCACCGCGCGCCCGCGCCTGAAAGCGGCAATATGCATCATTCACGAACGTGATCGTGCCGCCTTTGTTGAAGCGGCAGATCATTTGGGTCTGGTTCTCGACCACGCCGCGATAGCGCTCCTCGCTCTGGCTCACGGCGTGTTGCGCATTCACCTTTTCCATCGCTGCCGACGCCAGCAGCATGTTTGTGAACGCCACGATGCCGATGTAGCTCCCGATGAGCATGAGGCTTTCCTTTTCCGTGTGCGCGAGGAACGGGCCGCGCCCCTGCAGGAGTTGGTAGATCGCCACCGATGCGATCAGCAACGTGCCCGTGGTGGCGCCGCGTTGTCCGAAACGCAAGGCGCCCCACACGAGAAACGGATAGGGCAGGTAGGCTAATGGATAGTTCTGGATGCCTTGCACGAACCACGAATTGAAGGAAATTAATGCGCCTCCAGCCAATCCGAGGCTGCAGAAGATGGCTTCGATCACAGTTTGCCATTTCCACTTGATCCCTGACGGGGATGCCCACGCCAACATGAATGGCGCGACGACGAGTCCCGCCATCGCGTTCGGCACCCACCATTCGACCACCTTGGGGAACAGGTGATGCCACTGCAAAACTCCGGAGTAAATCAGGCCGACGACGTTGAACGCTGCGTTGACGGTCGTCCCCAGCAAACACGCCAGCAGCACAAACCCGGTCACGTCGCGAACCCGGTGCATGGTCGGCTGGAACTTAACGAAGCGTTCCAGCAGAAAGGCGCATGTAATCGCGCCAATGGAATTCCCAATTGCCGTGCCGAGTGTGAAAAAGCCCAATGGACTCCCGTCCATTACGGAGAACAGGCTCGCGCCCAGGGCCACCCATGGCCAGAAGCGGTATCCGAACAGGATAATCGCGGCCAGCGCGATCCCGGCCGGAGGCCAGACCAAAGCGACATTGCCGGACATGAACGATCCTTCCTTGCCCAGCATGCCGCCGAAGAAATAGAGCGCAGTAATACATGCAATCCGCACCATATTTGAGCGGAATGAGGAGAAAAGATGGCGTTCCAGCGCGACGGAGATCTTTCCGCACGCTACAGCCACGGATTTGCGATCCAAGCGCATTCTGGCTTTAGAATGATGCAACCAGCACGCTTGGGCGGGAGCAATCATGGTACCAGAGCACACCCTTCGGAAATAACCGTTACAATGTTACATTAACGTTAAAGGCTAAGAAATCGCGATTTCTAACCGTTACATTAAACGTTACATTTTTGGTCTAACCGTTACATTTCTCTCGCCTTCCGCGCGAGCATGTGAGCTTATAGGCAGACCTTCAGGGTTTCCGTGAAAGAGCAATACTACGCTTTGGCCGTGTTGATGGTGTTCAGGGCAATGCTTTGGGCCGAGCCACCTTGCGTTATCACCGATCAGGCAGCGCCGTTTGTGATCCACACCAGTACGCGCGACGCGGTGGGCGGGATAACATTGGCCTGGGAAAGTTGTCCCGATCATCTCTATGAAGTGCAGGTCTCCCCGGAACTGAGCCATTGGTCGGCGCGTGCAGTGTTGCCTGGTGGTGACGGCGTTACCATCTGGACGGACCGCAACCTATCGACTTCCGGACAACGGTTTTATCGGGTGCAACGTTTGGCTTTTGATGGTGACGAAGACGCGGACGGTGTTTCCAACTTGGAGGAATTCAATCGAGGAACTGACTTGCGCCATCCGGACATTGACGTCCTGCCGAGCGACTGGCAGCCGCAGTTCAATCTGCCAGTGAGTATGATCGTGGGTGAAACGGCGACGTTGAGCGTGGTTGGCACTCCTGCAACCTGCGCGTGTCAGTGGAGTATCGTTTCAGGCAAAGCATTTTTCACGAACACGGTCAACTGCACGACGGATCTCCGTCCACAATGGTCCGGCGCGGTGACGGTCCAAGTAGTGTGCGCCACCGCGCAAGGCGCTTACACGAATCGCGCCCGTACGGTGGTAGCGTTTCCGAAACGATCTCCCGTCTATGATTGGAATGCGTCCTTCGAGGTTCAAAACTATAACAATTGTTACAATTTCTCTACGGATATCCGGACCGACACGTTCGCTCAACCTGGCGTGGCCGGCGGCGTTCCGGCAGTATGGCCGCCGCCGGATTGCCAACCGGACACGGCGGGCGCTGTAGCCGACGGGCTGCGAGCGAATGTGAACATCGACGACCTCTGCCACACCTCGGGACTGCCACAGGGTCATATCATCGCGTTGTTGGTAGCGCCGTACTCTGATTACCATTTTATTCGCCTGGAAGCCGACGGCACATGGGCGTCGAAGGCTGGGAATACAGCGGCGACGACCCTGGACAATGCCGGGCGACCTATAACCGATCCCCGCACGGCAAATTTCCTTCCGTACCATTTTTGCGGGTTTCTC
>DATENK010000157.1:0-5087 GCA_035275085.1 Verrucomicrobiia bacterium
TAATACTTAATACTCCGTTCGATCTCACTCTTCTGGTATTCCTGCTCGGCGATCTTCCGGTCTTTCCCTTCCGGCGCTTTCCATCCTTCCCGCGGTTTGCCTTTCCGCGCAAGCGCCAGAAACTTCGCCAGGTCCACCGCACGCGCCTTCGGCCATACCTTCCAGAAATCCCCTTTTAGAAAAGGGATTTCGCGATTAAACCCGGAGATCGTTTCAATATGCACTGGCACATTGGGACATAACTCATGGAAGCGCGCGAAGTATGCCTTCCAATCCACCATTCCGTCGCCCATCGCGGTCCATTGCACCGTCGCGCCATTTTGCGAATCCCACACCGCCGAGTCGCGCAAGCTGGTCGTCACCACATAAGGCCCGAGGATTTCCAAACTGGCGAGCGGGTCTTCCATTGTCCACGTCGCGTTGCCCGAATCCATGTTCGCGCCCACATAATCCTTCCCCGCTTCTTCGATCAACGTCACCAATTCCCACGCCTGCATGTCCCCGGCGTGGTTCTCGACTGCTATCTTTACGCCCGAATCCATGGCTTGGCTCCGAAGCGCTTTGCACACCTTCGCGGTGTCCTTAATCCGCGCTTCGATCCCGCCTTCCGTCTTCCGGTCTTCGCCCGTCCCCAAAATCACCCGCAACACCGGCGATCCTAAGGCTTTGGCCATCCGGATCCCCAGCGCCAGATGTTCCTCCGCCGTGCCCCACTTGTCCTTGAACGCCTTGGAGGTCGGGCAGATGCTCCACGTCCCCAAATGGATCTGCAATCCGCGCTCCGCCGCCTTCGCGCGAATGTCCTTCAGATAGGCTTCCTCGTGTTTCTCAAACGCGTCCAGATCGCTGATTAACAAAGAGTCCGTCTTCAGCGACGCCGCATACTCGATCAACTGCGGCGCTTTCCATCCCATTCCGCGCACCGCGAAATTATCCAGCCCAAGCTTCGTCCGGCGTGGAACCGAACTCTGCGCGCCCACACCTAGCGCGGCAGCTGCCCCTGCGAGCGCAACCGTCCATCCGAATTCCCGTCGTGAAACCATGTCACTTTTTCGCAAGGTTTCTCTTCGGATGCAACCGGGAAGAAGCCGAGAGGGGGCCCCCCTGGGCGTCAAGAGGCGTCAGAGCGTCAGAATCCGCATGAACATTGGGCAGAACAGATGTTTTGGAAACGTCAGGGAGGCGTCAGAACGATGAATCAGGGCGTCAGGATCTGAATCGGAGCCTTGATTCCGTTTATCCGTCTAACAGACTGCAGTATGCTTAGTATGAGCACAATTTTTCGTTTCGCTATCCTGGCCATCCTGTTGACCTGCCGTTCCAGCGCCGCGCCAAGGGACGCCCAATGGAAAAAGGTCGAAGAGGCCATCAATAGCGGCCTGCCCAAAACGGCCATCGCCGAACTCGAGCCGATCATCCAATCCGCGCTCCGCGACAAGGCGTATGGCGAAGCAGTCAAAGCGATCGGCCGCAAACTCGTTCTCGAAGGCAACATCCAGGGCAACAAACCGGAGGAAAAGATCACACGCCTCGAAGCTGAGATCGCCAAAGCGCCAAAGCAAATTGTTCCGCTGCTCGAAACGATTCAGGCACATTGGTATTGGCAGTATTTTCAAAACAACCGCTGGCGTTTCATGCGCCGCACCACCACCGGCCAGGCGCCAGGAAACGATTTCACCACCTGGGATCTTCCGCGACTCTTCCAGGAAATTGATCGGCATTTCCAAATCGCCCTCTCCGCCGCGCCCGTCCTGAAGAAAACGCCCGTTACCGATTTCGCCGACGTGCTTGAAAAAGGAACCATGCCCGAGAGCTACCGTCCGACGCTCTATGACTTCATCGCGCATGAAGCGCTCAACTTCTATGCCTCTGGCGAGCAAGCCGCAGGCAGAGCGCAGGATGCCTTCGAGATTTCCGCAGACGATCCAATCTTCGGCACCAGCGAGGAATTCCTCGATTGGAAACCTCAAACGACCGACACCAACTCGCCCTTCCTGAAAGCGATTCGCCTCTTTCAGGATCTCTTGCGCTCTCATCAGTTTAAGGCGGATGGCGACGCTTTCTTCCACAACGATCTGGAACGTCTCATCTTCGCCAGGAACGTTGCGTACGGCGAAAACAAGAACGCCCGTTTCATTACCGCTTTAAAGCGATTTCCGGAAGGCCACGAAATCACGGCCATGGCGCACCATCAATGGGCTCAGGTCATCCGCGAGGAAGGCGATTTAGTCCAGGCGCGCACGATCGCGCTGCAAGCGTGGAAGGCCTTCCCCGAGAGTCCCGGCGGCAAGCTCTGCCACAATCTCGTGAAAGACATCGAAGCCAAGGCCTTCAATATCATAACCGAGCGTGTCTGGAATTCAGGGCCCGCAATCCAGGTCCGCTATCGCAATCTCACCAACCTTTACTTTCGGGCGATCCCCTACGGCTGGAACCTCTCTAAGAAGCAACGCTACCGCACCGAATACCTCAACACGGAACAACGTAAAAATATCCTCGCGATGCCCGTCGCACTTAGTTGGTCTGCAAAACTATCGGCGACCCCCGATTACAAAGAGCGCACGGAAAATGTCCCGGCGCCCAATCTCAAACCGGGCTTCTATTTCATCGCCGCCAGTCACGACCCGAATTTCGGCGAGCAGGACAATTACGTCATGTTCAGTGATGTGTGGGTGAGCGAACTTGCGCTCGTCCTCCGACCGCGTAACGGCGTCATCGAAGGCTTCGTGCTTGAAGCGAAATCCGGCGATCCCGTCGCCGGTGCAACCGTTACCGCCTGGCATTTTGATCGCAATACAATCCAAGTTCCCAGCTTGCCAGTAATTACGGATGATAACGGCCTTTTCACTTTTCTCGCGGAACAAAATCTTAGCTACCTGTTTCGCGTCGAGCACAAAGGCCGTGAACTAGTCTCGCAAAACGAGTATTCAGCGCAGCAGCGAGCGAACTACGAAGAACACAACCAAACGATCTTCTTCACTGATCGCGCTCTCTACCGTCCCGGGCAGATCATTCAGTACAAAGGCATTTGCCTCCGCGTGAATCCAGACAAAGACAATTACCACACCATCGCCCGCGCGGACGTCGAAGTGATCTTCGACGATCCCAACGGCAAAGAAATCGCGCGCCAGAAACATCGTTGCAACGATTACGGCTCCTTCGCCGGCAGCTTCACCGCTCCGGCGAGTCGTCTCACCGGCCGCATGTCGCTCCGCGTTACCAGTGGTCCGCAGGGTGCAACATCCTTCAGCGTCGAAGAATACAAGCGCCCTAAATTCCAGGTCACACTCGAAGCACCAAAGGAAGCTGCGAAGTTGAATGACAAAGTAAGTATCAGCGGCAAAGCGCTTGCCTACACAGGAGCCGCTATCGATAACGCCGCTTTCAAATACCGCATCGTCCGCCAGGTCCAAATGCCCTATTGGTGGGGTTGGTTTTGGGTAGGGCGAGCGTCCTCGCGAGCCGGGCAACAACAGGAAATAGCGCACGGGACCGCGCGCACGGACAACGACGGTTCTTTCAAAGTCGAATTCGTCGCTCGCCCGGATCCGAGCGTCCCGGAAAAAGATGAACCCGTGTTCGCTTATATGATCACTGTCGACGTGACCGACAATGCTGGCGAAACACGCTCGGACACCCACCAGATCCAGGTCGGCTATACCGCCTTGCGCGCGACGGTGAGCATCCCAGAATGGCAGACCGAAGAAAAACCGGTCGAGATCAGCATCCACACCGAAACGCTCGATGGCATCGCTCAAGCCGCCGAAGGCACCGTGAAAATCTACCGGCTGAAACAGCCCGCCACGGTTCATCGCCCCGGACTCTTCTATCACTACTACTGGGACGGTGAGCCTCCTCGCGAGCCAGACTTATCAAATCCCAACAACTGGGAACTGGGCGAAGTGGTTTTTGAACGTGGCGTCACCACCGACGCCGAAGGGAAAGTGAAAACCGAAGCGAAGCTCCCCGTTGGCGCATATCGCGCAGTCTTCGAATCGCAGGATCGATTCGGCAAAAAGGTCACGGGCTTCGCGCCGATTCAGGTGTTAAATCCCGCCGCTGACAAACTTGCCCTCAAAATTCCCGGCCTCGTCGCCGCGCCGAAGTGGTCGTTGGAACCCGGCGAAGAATTTATGGCGCTGTGGGGCACCGGCTACGACCAGGGCCGCGCCTTCATCGAAATCGAGCACCGCAACAACATGCTTCAGCGCTTCTGGACGAATCCTAAAATTACACAGGTTCAAATCCGTCAGGCGCTGAACGAAGCCATGCGGGGCGGCTTTACTCTCCATGTCACCCGCATTCAGGAGAATCGCGCGCATCTCGCTTCACGCCATGTCGATGTTCCCTGGAGCAACAAGAACCTCGACGTTAAATGGGAGCACTTCACGTCCAAGCTCGAACCTGCGCAGAAAGAAACCTGGACGGCCGTCATCTCCGGGCCCGATGCCCACAAGGCGGTCGCCGAAATGGTCGCCACACTCTACGACGCTTCCCTTGACGCCTTCATCAAGCATTACTGGCAACAACGCCTTTCCGTCTTTCGCCAGGACTACAGCACCGCCAGCCCGCAATTCGAAAACCTCCCAAAGAATTTCCAATGGGTCTTCGGCGGCTGGGACCCAGGCTACGTCGGCGTTGACATACGCTTCCGGCACTTCCCATACGACTTCGTGCAGAATCCCCAGCGCTACGATTACTTTCTCGGGCGGTGGGGTGCGGGACCCGGGGGCGGTGGCGGCGCTTGGGACTACCGCGCCCGAAAAGCCGGCCTGGCCGAAGCGCCCATGTCGATGGCTGCTGAATCGCTGGCCGTTGATAGAATCAATGGTTCAACAGGGGAAGTGTTTTTGGGTGCGAAGGTTTTGGCTGACAAGGACGAGAAAACCAAAGGTGGAGAAGGGACTCCGCAATCCGAACGAGGCCCTGATCTGGCCAAAGTCGCGGCGCGAAAAAATCTCAACGAAACTGCCTTCTTCTTCCCGCAACTCATTTCCGACTCGGATGGCAAAGTGAAGCTGCAATTCACCATGCCTGAAGCTCTCACCGAATGGCGCTTTCTCGGTTTTGCTCACGACAAAGATCTG
>DATENK010000158.1:0-10592 GCA_035275085.1 Verrucomicrobiia bacterium
CGCACGCGCGCGTGATCTCGCCAACCTTTGCGCTGAAGACGAAAGTCTCGCCTGGTTTCGCCGCCTTGAGCCGCCCGCCCGGGGTATCCGGATCAGTGTAACCGACGAAAAAGATTCCATGCCGTTCATCGCCGGCCATGCGCACCGCCATATCATGCGCAGGAGTGTTCTCGCTCATCATGCCGGCGGTCAGCACAAAGAGCCTGCCGCCGCCGAGCTTCATATTTTCGAGCTGACCCTTCTCGAGCACTTGCAGGTTGAGCGCTTCGGTTAAGCGCAAGTTCTGTAGATGCCGATGCGTTCGTTCCGCCTGCAAATCATAGATTTCGGTGAACACCCGCCCCAGACCGCCAATATAAACCTGCTGCTTGCGCAATTTGCCGGCGCGCATTTCAAGCGCGAGCATCGCCAGAATTTCCTGCGTCCGCCCCAATGCGAACACCGGAATGAGCACGCTGCCGCCGCGTTGAAACACGCGGTCGATCGATTGCGCCAGTCGCTGCATCTCGCCCTCACGCGTGTACCCCGGGCGCACGGTCCGATTCCCGCGGGTGGTTTCCATGATCATCACGTCGGCACGAATGTCCTCGAAGCGGGCGCCCCGAAGGATCGTCTGGTCGTGAAAGCACACGTCGCCGGTGTAGAACAACGTTTCATTTTGGCCGCGCACCATGATCCCCGCGGCGCCTAAGGCATGCCCTGCGTCATAGAATTCCAGCGTGGGCGAAACCACGCCGCCTTTGAGTTTGTGAAATGCCGCCCATTCAATCTCCCGATTGAACTTGTAACCCTGGAACAACGGCGCGATGTCGTCCACTTCGTCATGCGTGAACAGGGGATATTCCTTGATCCCGAGTTCGTCGCGCTGCCGGTTCATCACGTTCACCGAATTATGCAGGACGCGTTCCACCAAAAAATAACTGAGCTGCGTCAGCAGGACATGGGCTTGCGGAAAATGGCGTACGGCGACGGGGAGCGAGCCGACATGGTCATGGTGGCAATGCGAGATGACAATCGCGTCGACTTCTTCTTGCGCGACTTGCCCAAACAGCGGCAGCGCTGCGCGCCCTTCGCGTTTCGGGTGTATGCCCGCGTCCATCAGGAGACGATGGCCCTCGAATTCGACAAACCATGCGCTCGCGCCAATGGCATTGTCCGGATTCAGGTTAACGATCCGCATCCTGTAACATTAAGGTTTTAAGCCTCCTTATGGGTGGCTGGTGATCTTCGACCAATCAAATCCCTGCGATGCCGCGTACGCCGCGAAAACCTTTTCATTTTGAATGATCACCGCCCGCACCACGCTTGAATCATCCGCCCGTCCTAGGTTTGGGATCAGGTCGGGGATGATGTCGACTTTCTTGTGCGCATACATCAGCGCGAACACCGCCTGCGCCACGGCATAAAACGGCAACTCCTTGTAAGCGCCTTCGGCGAAATCCTCCACCGCATCCGCGAGGAATTCCAACTGATTAATCAAATGCGGATACTTGGGGGCATTGATTTGCGTAAACTCCACCTTCCAGATCGGAAGTTGCCGCAATATCGTATCGACGATCCGCGGCGTAATGAACGCAGCCCCGTTGTTTACGTATTCCGCAAACTCAGCCATGCGCCCACTCTATCAGGCCCGCGAAAACCATGTAAATGGGGATTTGCCGCTAAGGAACGCGGGTCATTCTAAAATTCCCATGATCATATCGCGATTCATACGTGGAGTGCCAATTAGTGCCGGAAAGTGTCCCATTGTAGTGGTAAACGCCACCCGCGAGCTTCCCGAGGTTTGCCTCGCCGTTGAACTCGTACAAAGCGTTTGAGGACCGAACCTGCAGCGGTACGGTATATCCAAAGCTCAGGATCTTCCAAAACTTCGCGTGGAAGCGCGCGTCATAAAAATTGTTGGTGGATGGCGTCACCAGGCAGCGCAATCGGCCATGGTGCCCGTTCTTTTCGCTGAGCCACGTACCCTCCCATCTGCCGGCGATGCCGGCCGTCTGTGGCTGCATTGCCGCGCGCTTCCATTCCCGCCCGAAGCCACAACAGCCAGTCGCCAGAACTAATCCCAATATCCATGCCCTTCGCATATTTGCTCGATAGCAAGTCGCCGCCGTTGCCGCAATTCTGTAACCAGCGCCTTCTTTCCGAGTCATATGCGTCGAGTAAATATGACAAAAATCATGCCTGTCCTAATGACACTCACGTTGTCTCTGCATGCAGCAGAAAAATTCGATCTCAGCAAAATCGATCTCACGAAACTTCCGCCTGCATCGGACAAAAAAGGCCTGACCTACACGAAGGACATTCGTCCCATGTTCGAAACGTCCTGCATTCGTTGTCATGGCGAAGAACAGCAAAAGGGTGGTCTTCGGCTCGACACGCGCGAAGCTCTGCTCAACGGGGGCAAGCACGGGAAGGCAATCGTCTCCGGCAAAAGCAAAGAAAGCCATCTGGTGATCGCCACTGCTCAAATTGACGACGAAACAGCGATGCCTCCCAAACGTCGCGCTGGTGGCCCTGGTCGACCGGGTGGTCCGGGTGCAGGTCAGCCCGGCGCAACTCCATCGCGTCCCGGACAACCCGCGAACGCTCCCCCTCAAGCCAATCCTGGTGCGCCGAAAGGACCCGGCGGCCCGCGCGGTCCCGGCGGCCCACCCGCTAAACCTCTGACACCCGAACAGGTCGGGATCATCCGCGCCTGGATCGATCAGGGCGCGAAATAGTTGGCAATTTCAAATCGTAACCTGCTGCGTCCAAACTCTTGCACTGGACGACGGCGCAGAATTGGCGCAGGGTCAAAAGGGAATGAAAGCGAGTGCGCAGGACCGATACTTTCGTCTGGTGAATTACCTGGCGGCGGCGCAGATATATCTCAAGGACAACGTACTCCTTGAGAAACCGCTTAAACCTGAGCACATCAAGGAACGCCTGCTCGGTCATTGGGGAACGTGTCCCGGGATCAATTACATCTATCTTCACCTGAATCAATTGATTCAACGCGCCAATGCCAACATTCTGTTGCTGACAGGGCCCGGCCACGGAGCGGCGGCGAACCTCGCGAATATGTGGGTCGAAGGAACGCTCGCGGAGTTTTACCCCGAACTGACGCGCGATCGTGCCGGTCTGGGTAAATTCGTCCGCGCCTTCAGCCGGCCCGGCGGTTTTCCCAGTCACTTGAATCCTGGATTGCCGGGTGTGATCCACGAGGGCGGTGAATTGGGCTACGCCCTCGCGACCGCATACGGGGCGGTCCTGGACAATCCTGACCTGATTGCTACCTGCATTGTCGGCGATGGCGAAGCGGAAACCGGAGCTACGGCGACCGCGTTGCATAGCAATAAGTTCCTGAACCCAAAAACGGATGGCGCGGTCCTGCCGATTCTGCATTTGAATGGGTTCAAGATTTCATCACCCACGGTTTTCGGCACGATGACGAACGACGAACTGGAACTATTATTCAAGGGCTATGGTTTCTCCGTCCAAATCATCGAGCCGCAAGACGATTTCGAACAAGCCTTGGATGCGGCGCACGGCGCAATTCTCACCATCCAAAAAGCGGCACGCAAACGCACCGCTCCCGAGCGCCCGCAATGGCCGATGGTCATCTTGCGAACGCCCAAGGGTTGGACCGGCCCAAAAACAATCGATGGCAAAATCATCGAAGGGTCGTTCCGATCACATCAAGTGCCGGGCAAGGATCTGAAACAGAATCCGGCGCATCTCCGCGCCGTCGAGCAATGGCTCCGTTCGTATAAACCGCAAGAATTATTCGATGCCCACGGTGCGCCGGCGGCTGACATTGTGGCGCTCTGCCCGACCGGCGACAAACGCATCGCCATGAACCCGCACGCGTTCGGCGGGAATATTCGAGTGCCGCTGAAACTTCCGGGGCTTGGCACACACGCAATCGATGTGAACTCGCGCGGCGCGAAATGGGCCAGTTCGATGGAGCAACTCGGCAAATATCTTGCGGACGTCATCAAACACAACGAAGCCGAGCGCAATTTCCGGATTGTCTGTCCGGACGAATTGGAATCCAACCGCCTGGGCGAAACATTGAAAATAACCAATCGGCAGTACGACTGGCCGGTGCCGAAGGTGGCCGAACACATCGCCGCGGATGGACGCGTGCTCGAAATGCTGAGTGAACACAATTGTCAGGGCTGGCTTCAGGGGTACTTGCTCACCGGTCGTCACGGGCTTTATCCGTGCTACGAGGCATTCATTCACATCGTGGACGGAATGATGAATCAGTACGCGAAGTTCCTGAAATCCTCGCTCGAGGTGCCCTGGCGCAAACCGATTTCATCGCTAAATTATCTGCTCACGTCCGAAGCGTGGCGTCAGGACCACAACGGTTATTCGCACCAGGGACCCGGATTTATAAATAATCTGCTCACCAAAAAAGGACACACCTACCGCGTCTATCTGCCGCCGGATGCCAATTGTCTGCTCAGCACCGTCGATCACTGCCTCGCGACGACCAATTACATCAATCTGATCATCGCAGGCAAACAGCCGATGCCGCAGTGGCTGTCCATGGAGGAAGCGATCGAGCATTGCCGCATCGGCGCATCAGTCTGGCGCTGGGCGGGCACGAACGACGGCGAAGACCCGCAAGTGTTGCTCGCTGCCTGCGGTGATAATCTTACGCTCGAAATTATGGCCGCGTCGGAAATCCTGCGTGAAGAGGCGCCCGAATGGCGCGTGCGCGTCGTGAATGTCACGGATCTTGTTTCACTCGGTATTCCGCAAAAATATCCGCATGGCCTCGAGGAAAAACATTTCCAGCGAATCTTCCCGCTCGAGTGCCCTGTGATTTTCAATTTCCATGGCTACACAGCGGCCATCAAGCAAATGTGCTGGGAACGTCCGCAAAACCAGCGCTTCGACGTGAACGGCTACCGCGAAGAAGGCACCACCACCACGCCGTTTGATATGCATGTGGTAAACCGTACCAGCCGTTATCACGTCGTGATGCAAGCGGCCGAGAAGATTGCCGCGCGCTTTCCCAATGTTTCATCGAAGGCCGAAGAGGTGTTGCGGCGCTACAAAACGAAAATCCGGCAGCATCGTAATTACATCAAAGACTTCGGCATGGACCCGCCGGAAATCGCGAATTGGAAATTCCGCGCTTGAGCATTCTGGTCGTCAACTCCGGCTCGAGCAGCTTGAAGCTCAGTTTGTTTGATTCCGCTGCGAAGGACGTTCTGCGGAGTGGCTCTGAATTACGCCAATTCGTCAACGCAGACGTCAAGCTTGTTGGCCACCGTTTTGTCCATGGCGGCAGCCGCTTCCGAAAACCGGTCGTGATCGATAAACAGGTCTGGTCGGAGCTTAAGGAGATTTCCGAGCTGGCGCCGCTGCACAATCCCCGAGCGCTCCAGACGTACGAGGAAGCGCGCGCGGTATTTCCAAACGCGAGGCATATCGGCGTCTTCGACACCGCCTTCTTCAGCGAGCTTCCGGAGCGCGCCTTTATTTATGCCGCACCATACGAGTGGTACGCCGATTGGGGCATTCGACGCTACGGTTTCCACGGCATCAGTCATGAGTATTGCGCGCAGCAAGTGGCGGGTGTGAAGCGAATTGTAATTCTCCATTTAGGAAGCGGTTGTTCGGCCAGCGCGGTCCGCGACGGCAAACCAATCGCTACCAGCATGGGTTTTACGCCGCTCGAAGGGCTCGTTATGGCCACGCGTTCGGGATCAATTGACCCTGGCATTCTGTTCCACACGATGCGAACTCGCGGCTTCTCAGTCGATGACGCCGAACAAGCCTTGAACAAGTCGTCAGGTTTGCTCGGCGTCTCGGGTGTCTCATCGGATTACCGCGAAGTCGAGAAGGCGGCGGCTCGGGGGCATCCGCGCGCCAAACTCGCCTTGGATATCTACACTGATTCAATTGTGTCAGTCGTGGGCGCTTATAGCGCGCTACTAGAAGGATTGGATGTGCTCGTTTTCACCGGTGGCGTTGGTGAGAATAATGCTCCGTTGCGCGCATCCGTGTGCCAACGTCTTGCCTGGATGGACTTGGAAATTGACCCTCGTGCGAATGAGACTTGCGCGGATGACCCTCACATTACGACCCATTCATCGCGTGTCCTCGTTTTCGTGATTCGCACGCGGGAGGATTTGATGATCGCTCGCGCCGCGTTGGCTTGCCATTAACGGGCTCCTGCCGGATACTGAACTTTGTGAGCAAATCGATCACGCAACTCGCGGATCAACTGCTGGTGAGTTATGCCAAGATGGGTGGAATCAACCACCTCGACGGCAAAAACCTGCCCTCGAAGACTGCCATCACCACTATTACCATCGATTTGCTGCGGCTGCTGTTCCCCGGATTCTTCGACGAGCACACCATCCATTCGTCCGAGTTGAAGATGGAAGTCGTCTCGCTCATGGATTCGGTTTCCGGGCGGCTTGAAGATGAAATCTACAAAAGCCTGGAGTATGCGCCGCCTAAAGATCTGGCGAAGAAGGACCTTCGCGCGCACGCGCGCGAAGTGACCCTCCAATTCCTGAACGACTTGCCTCATGTGCGCGAACTGCTGCGCACGGATGTCGAAGCCGCTTATCAAGGCGATCCGGCCGCCCTCAGCCAGGAGGAAATTATTGTCGCGTATCCGTTCGTCGAAGGCGTCGCCGTCCAGCGCCTTGCCCATCAACTTTACCAGAAGCAGATTCCGCTTATTCCGCGCATCATGACCGAATGGGCGCACGCGCGCACCGGCATGGACTTGCATCCCGGCGCAAAGATCGGCACGCACTTTTTCGTGGACCATTGCACCGGGACTGTTGTGGGGGAGACCTGCGAGATTGGCAACCACGTGAAAATGTATCAGGGGGTGGGCCTCGTCGCGCGTTCATTATCGGGCGGACAGCAACTCCGCGGCAAGAAACGGCACCCGACTATCGAAGATCGAGTCACGATTTACGCCGGCGCCACGATCATGGGCGGCGATACCGTGGTCGGAGCGGGCAGCACCATCGGCGCGAACGTGTTTTTGACGCACAGCGTTCCGGCGGATTCATTGGTAGTATTGGAGGATCCTACCATGAAAGTGCTCAACAAACAGGACCGTCCGAAGAAAACCGATTTTCAGATCTGATCCTTGTTAGGCGTTCCGCCTTTAGGCGGTCTTCCCTTGCCACACCCCTCACTACTTCCCGGACCGAATCTTCTCCTTCTTCTCTTCCCGTTCTTCGGCCAACGCTTTGCGTTCGTTTACCAATTGTTTTTCCAATTGTTCAACAGCTTCGGCGTCCCCTTTGTGCATGGCCTGCGTGATTTCCCCTTTCAGGAAAATTTCGCGCTCGGCGATTTTCGCGGCGTAACGCGAATCAATTTCCGCGATCTCCTTTTTTTGCGCGTCATTTAGTTTGGCCAGCGGTGTCGATTTGTTCAGCCGCTCCATCGCAAGTTCGTAAGCGCTCTTCATAAATTCACTTTTTCTTTTTCCACGGCATATCCGGAAATTTTGCGGGCACCTTAACAGGCGCCGGCGCTTCCTGCGCCATCTTTAATTCAGAATCGCCGGCCTCTCCCGGCTTGGGCGCGTCCATGTTCTCGCGCCAGCCCGCGATTCGCGCCTGTAAACCATGATGCTCGGCCGTTTTTTTGTCGCCGGCTTTCATATAGAACAGCGACAGATTGGTGTGCACCAACTGCTCTTTGGGCCGCAGTTTCTCTGCCTTATGCCCCTCTGCAATCGCGGTTTGATAATCGCCCAGCCGATAATACGCCATGCCGAGCGAAAGCTGCGCGTCGAAATGCTCCGGCTCGCGCCCGAGTAGCGCCCTCAACTTCGCGATGGCCGACTCATAGTTCCCCTTCGAATAATCGAACATCGCCTCGTCATATTCTGCCTGCGTCTCCGGCATACCCCTAAAGATAGCCCTTTCTGAAAAGCTCTGGCAACTTATCGAATGCAAACACACAGACGGCAGAGCGAATGCAATGCTGCAAAATCCGTGTTGATCCGTGTTGATCCGTGGTTAACTTCTGCATGGCTTACGAATTCAAAGCGACCCGGCAGGTGCAGTTTTCCGAGACGGATATGGCCGGGCTGATGCACTTTTCCAATTTCTTCCGCTTCATGGAAACTGCTGAACACGGCTTTTATCGCTCGCTCGGATTTTCGGTAGTTGACCTTTCCCGGCATCCGCGGCTGGGCTGGCCGCGCGTGCATGCCGAATGCGATTACAAGAAGCCGCTCCGCTTCGAAGACATGGTGGAAGTTCACCTCCTGGTGGCAGAAAAGCGCACGAAAGCGGTGCGCTATGTATTTCGGTTTCGGAAACTGAACGAGCAGCCAGTTGTCGAGGCCGCCCGGGGCGAAATGGTGATTGTCTGCGTGCAACATTCCCCGGATGGCCGAATTGCCTCGGCACCGATCCCGTCCGAGATTGCCGAAAAAATTGAAGTTGCGCCGCCGGAGTTGCTCGGGCCCTAAAGCAAATCCTGATACGCCAGAAACAAAGACCGAAAATATTTCATCACGCGCACCGGGTCTTTGCTCTCGGTAATCTCAGCCAGGCAATACCCGCTGAAACCCACTTCGTTCAAGCGTTTGAACAACCGTCGGAATGGATAATCATCCAGGTAAAGGTCGCGCAGATGCACGGTAAAAATCTTGTTCTTCACGAGATCGAAATTGAAATCGAACCCATCGCCATCCAGATCCGTCGGATTGGAATTCCAACACACGCCCACATTGCGATGATCTGCCACATCCATGATCCTTTTAATGTTCGGCAATAGCTGCGTGCCGGAGCCATGCACTTCCAGTCGAATCTGCACGCCGTGGCTATCGGCAAATTCGCCAATCTCGCGCAATGACTTGCCGATCTGTTCGAGGGTCTTGGCCTGGGGTACATCTTTCGGAAATCCATTCGGCCGCACCTTCACTCCTCCCGCGCCGACATCATGCGCCAGCTTGATGTATTCCTTTGTCGCCTCGATGTCTTTGCGCAATTGCGCCTGATTTGGCGTGTGATACTCGAAAGCGCTGCCTAATCCCATCAACTCGACGTTCGAATCCTGAAAACGCTTCCGCACTTGCTCTCGCTCGGCCGGCGTGAGGTTCACTTCGACCTTGTGCGCATGCGTCGTGCGCAATTCCACACCCTCAAATTTCGCTTCCTCGCAATTCTTAATGATGGTCTCGATGTCCCAATCCTTGGCGATGTTATACGTCACCGTCCCCAGCTTCATCTTCGAAGGCCGTACCACAAACGACTTCGGCGCTGCTGCGCCAATTACCGCCAGTGCCCCGCACGCCACCAAAAAATCCCGCCGCGTACTTTTCATGAGTTCGGATCAGGCTTTAGCCCCTGTCGCGCGTGAACTCAAGCTTCAATCACAGCCCCCTTGCAGCCTTGAGCGCTTGCTCAGGACGCGCGCGAACCGTGACGGCTTCGGTCAGGTTGGCCCACCGCACGGTTCCTGACGAATCGATCAGGAATTCAGCCGGCCGCGCCACATCGGCGGCGCTCGGGGCCGCGCCCGGATGCAAGACGTCGTAGGAGCGGATCACTTGTGCGTTCGTGTCGGAAAGAATCGTGAATGTGAATCCAAGCTTTTGGGCGTGATGCCGGCTGACCTCGGGTGGATCGACACTGATCGCTGCAATCTGCAGTCCACGCGCATCAAAATCCTTCAACCGCTGTTGGAAACTCCGCAACTCGGAGTTGCAGAGCAGTCACCAATAACCCCGATAAAAGATCAGCACCGCGCCTTTTGATTTGCCCCCACTGCCGCCCGATAACAATTGCGCAAGGCTCACGGGATTTCCGTTTTGGTCCGGCAGGGTGAAGTCAGGCGCTTTTTGCCCTACATGCGGTGCGGAACGCGAAGCCGGCATTTGCCTGCCTTTGTAAAACAAGCCATAGCAGAAGAACGCGACGATTGCGACGCCCAGCACCGTCAGCACCGGCCCAAAAATTTTGCCCCGATATAATTGCGGCTCGCGAAAGCTCCTTTTTAACCCGAGCGCTAAAGACACAGCCCCGGCCGCAAACATTAAAAGACTGGCCCAGGGAAAATCGCGCGTGACGGGATACCATGCGAACACTGCCATGTAGCCAGCCGCGCCGCCGAAAACCAAAAGAAAGCCGACCCAGAGGCGCCAATTCCAACGACGTTTCATAGCGAAAGAGTAATGCCTCATTAAAGAGTTGACAAAACTTTACGATAGCGTTACGATATACACTATTAAACCTATCGGTATGTATGTTTGCCGTGGTTTATATTTCAGATTTTTATTTGCAGGCGACGCTGCGAGTGGACGCACCCGGGTCGCGTGGCCGCCCGGTGGCGCTAATCGATGCTACCGCGATGAATCCGACGATTTTGCAATTTACGCCAGCCGCCAGGGAGATGGGAGTCCACAACGGGATGACCGTGACGCAAGCAATGGCGCGTTGCCCGCAGATCATAATCAAACCGCGCTCGGCGGCACAAGAACAGGCGGCCAACGCCGCGCTCCTGGATTGTGCATGGGCATTCTCGCCGCATGTCGAAGCGACGGAGGACGGCATTTGCACGCTCGACCTCAAAGGGCACAATCAAATCGATTATGAGCAATTCGC
>DATENK010000159.1:0-11831 GCA_035275085.1 Verrucomicrobiia bacterium
TGGCTGCTGTGGGCGCAGTATTTTTCGCTCAGCTACGGTTGGTACTTTTACATTACCTGGCTCCCTCAGTATCTCAAGGACGTCCGCGGCACGGACCTTAAATCCAATCCCCTGATGTCCTGGCTGGCGGGTATCCTTGAAGGTTCGATGACTCCGGAGACGACCGTGAAAGTCCTGGCTGCGGCCCTCGCCGGAATCCCGTTGCTCTTCGGCGGATTCGGCTCGCTGACTGCCGGCGGGATCTCAAATCGCTTGCTCCGACGCGGCGCGAATATCGCTCGGATTCGCCGCACGTTCGCCTACATTGGCTTCACCGGCGCGGCGACTTTGCTGATGGCCTCTTATTACATCAAAGACCCCTTGCTCGCGATGTTCTCGATGGGTATGGCAAGTTTCTGCAACGACCTGACCATGCCCGGCAGTTGGGCAACTTGCATGGACGTCGGCGGCAAATACGCGGGCACCATGTCCGGCAGTATGAACATGATGGGCAACTTCGGTGGCATGGCCGGGCCGCTGGTCGTTGGATTGGTTCTCCAATACACGCATCGCGACTGGCAACTGGCCTTTGCCATATCGTCTGTCATCTACGCGCTCGGCGCCGTTTGCTGGATCTGGATCGATCCGGTCACGCCGCTGGAGAAAACCGACTGAAATGAAACATCAGGTTTCCAGGCTTAAAAATGGCATGACCGTCGCCACGGTCGAGATGCCGCACATGGCGAGCGTGAGCCTCGGAATTTGGGTGGGCGTTGGCGGGCGGTATGAGCCCGCGGAATTGAACGGCGTTTCGCATTTCATCGAGCACATGCTCTTCAAGGGAACGCGCCGTCGCAGCGCAAAGGAGATTTCGCAATCCGTGGAAGGCATTGGCGGTTACCTCAATGCCTTTACTGGCGAGGAGAGCACGTGTTTTTACTCGAAGGCGCGGCACGATCGCTACGACCAATTGATGGACGTGCTCACCGACATGTTCCTGAATTCGAAGTTCGACCCCACGGAAATCGCGAAGGAGCGCGGCGTCATCAAGGAAGAACTGGCGATGTACATGGACCAGCCGCACCAACTCGTGCAGGAGTTGCTCAACGAAACGTTGTGGCCAAATCATCCTTTGGGCCGCGCGCTAACGGGCACCGAAAAAACCATCGACGCGATCGACCGTGCGAAGCTGCTGTCGTATCGACGTGCGAATTACGTGGCGCCAACGACGCTCGTCACCGCGGCTGGCAACCTGAGCCACGACAAAATTGTCCGCGCGGTCTCGAAGTTCGCCGGCAAATTCGCGACTGGCAAACGTCCGGGATTTCAGCCTGTTCAGGACACACAAAGCGAACCGCGGATGCGCGCGCACACAAAAGACACCGCACAGTTGCAACTCGCGCTCGGGTTCCGCACGTGTTCGCGCCACGACGAACGCCGCTTCGCGCTGCGTATTCTCAACACGCTCCTCGGTGAGAACATGAGCTCGCGTTTGTTCCAGGTCATCCGCGAAGATCACGGACTCGCGTATTCCGTTCATAGTTGTCTGGTTTTTTTCGATGACGTTGGTTCGCTGATCATCTCCGCGGGCATGGACACCGACCAAATCCCCCGCGTAATGAAGTTGATTATGGCCGAAGTCAAACGCTTCACAGAGAAAGCGCCATCGGCAGAGGAAATGCGTCGCACGCGCGATTTTCTGCTCGGCCAGATCGACCTTAGCCTCGAGAGCACCGAGAACCAAATGATGTGGCTGGGCGATCAACTCATTGGCTACGGCAAGATTATCGCACCCACGGAAATCAAAAAGCGCCTCACGCGAGTGCAACCCAGCGAAGTGCGCCGGGTGGCACAAGCCTTCTTCCGGCCAGAGCGCCTCAGCGCGGCGGTGGTCAGCCCGCTGAAAAATTCGGCGTTCCTGCGGCGGCTCGCGCGGATGTAATCAGCGCGGCGATGCACGCGTCGTCTCGTTGGTATTCGCCGGCGGGATCAGGATGCTCTCGTCGGGAAAGTACACTTTGACAGCGTACACTTTGCCGTCCGTGAAGGAGCGTGCGACCCAGGTCTCGACGAAGTCAGCGATTTGTTTGCGGCCGTTCTCCTTAACCAGGTGAATGTTTTCTTTCGCCCGCAGACTAATGAGACCCGTCAGGTTTTGCTTGAGCCGCTTCTCGGCCGCCGCACTGAGAAAGGGCCGGTACTTCTTCGTTTCGTAGGTGAGCTTCGAAACATCGACTGCCGGTTTGTTAGCGCGAATAGACGGCGCTTGAACATAGATAACACTATCGCGCAACGTAAATTGCCATTTCCCATTCAGGTCCACGTAATAGGTGTATTCCACCGGCGCGCGCGCCTCGACCACGCCCTCGAACTCGACCGTGCCCAGGCTTTGAACATCCGTTTCCGTAAAAATCTCCAACTGCTTCAAAGTCGCGAATTGAAGATACTGATGATTCGTGATCGAAGTTGCGTAACTCTCGAACGACGTGACGAATGTTCCGCGCCGAAAGGCGGCAGCTACATCCGCCAGGGCCCGCCCCATTTCGCGAACAGCCTCGCCAGATTTCTTTGCGACTTTGCCGGGCAGTTCGATGCACGACTTGAACACGTAAATCCCCGCCCCGACAAAGATCAGCACGATGACGATCCATTTGGCCGTGCGTGCCCAATCACTACCCGGCGGTTGCGGCGATGGGGGTTGCGGCGGCAATGCAGGGGGCTCCGATGTCACGTGTTCGCTCACGTTACCAACAAGGTTGGTGGCTTCAGCGCGTTGGTGCAAGCCCCAACTGTTGGTGCTACTCTGAACAGAACGTGAAAGTCGCGTTGCCGGATGAATTGGCGCAGATCGTGCGCAACCTCCCGGGTTCATACCTGGTCGGCGGTTGCGTGCGCGATGCGCTGCTTGGGCTCGCGGTAAAGGATTACGACGTGGAAGTGTTCGGTGCTACCTACGAGCAATTGGCGCAAACGCTCGCGCGTTGGGGTAAGCCGGACATGGTCGGCAAATCGTTCGGTGTCGTGAAGCTCACGTTGCCCAGCGCCACAATCTACGACTTTTCGGTGCCGCGTCGCGATTCGAAGATTGCGAGTGGCCACAAAGGATTTCAGATCACTTTCGATCCAGCGATCGGACCAAAGGAAGCGGCGGCGCGCCGCGACTTCACGATCAACTCGCTCATGTACGATCCGCGTACGAACGAAGTGCTGGACTTCTTCAATGGGCAGCAGGACCTGCAGGCCCGCGTGCTGCGGCACACGAGCGCGGCGTTTACCGAAGATCCCTTGCGCGTGCTGCGCGGGATGCAATTCTGCGCCCGCTTTGATTTAACTCCCGCTGCGGAGACGGTGCTGTTGTGCCGCGACATGAAAGGCTCGTATCCCGAACTCGCGCGCGAGCGTGTGCGCGACGAGTGGTTCAAGTGGGCTGCACGCAGCCGAATGCCGTCGGCAGGACTGAAGTTCCTGCGCGACACACAATGGATCGAACACTTCCCGGAACTGAACGCGATCATCGGCGTGCCACAAGAACCAGAGTGGCATCCCGAAGGCGATGTATTCACGCACACGTGTCATTGCTGCGATGCCCTGGTGAAGCTTCCGTCGTGGCTGGAGGCGGATGAAGAAACCCGTATCGTGCTCAGTCTTGCGACGTTGACACACGACTTCGGCAAAGCGACTACGACGGAAAAAGCAATCCGCGACGGACAAACGCGGATTATTTCGCCTGGGCACGAAGAAGCGGGCGTAACGCTCGCTGAAAGCTTTTGCGAACGCATTGGTGTTTATCGCGCGATCACCGATCGCGTGCTGCCGCTAATAAAAAACCACATGGCCCACATGATGACGGTGACGGATCGTTCGGTGCGGCGGCTGTCGAAACGGCTGGAGCCGGAATCGATCGAGCATTTGCTGGTGTTGATGACCGCAGACGCCTCCGGCCGGCCGCCGAAACCGTTTCGCTTGCCCGCGAGCGTGCACCAGTTGCGCGCGAAGGCTGAGGAACTGAAAGTGCAGGAGAAAGCGCCGACGCCAATCATCATGGGTCGGCATTTGTTTCGATTCGGATTGGAACCTGGGCCCGAATTCAAAGTGCTGCTCGATGAAGCGTACGAAGCGCAATTGGAAGGCAGGTTTTCCGATCTCGACGGCGGCCTGCATTGGTTGCGCGAGGTGAAGCGGCTGCATCCGAATTAACCTCAGGACCGGTCCGGCGGTTGCCCATTGTCGAGTCCCAAATCAGTTCTGTTGAGGCGTCAATTTTTCTTTCGACTTCTGGAGTGATTCGATGCCAAGAGCAGGAACCTGCGTTTGGAGGAGCTGATCGATAAATTGGGAGATCTGCTGCTTTTGTTCAGGCGTGAACTCCACGGAATTGGGGCGGCTGAAGAAATTCTGTGGGCCTTGGTCAAGATGATAGGTTTTGTCTCCACTTTGCGGCGTGAGGCCTTCCTCGGACATGTTACTAATGTAGAATTTTGCGCCGGCGAGAGATTCGGCGATCGATGGCCAGAGCGTTTCGGGAATCTGGCCGGCGACCGCTTGTTTCAGGATTAAATCACGCGCGTCAGGATAATTGGGCGCGAGTTGCGCCAGCGCTTCCAGGGCGGCGTTGTGCGTGGCACGAGGCGGGCCACTCGGTTGACGCAACATTTGGCTGAGCGCCGCGATCCCGCCGCCGTCCGGCACTTCGGCCAGTGCGAGCGCGGAATAATAGCGGAATGGGGAAGTGACCTTTTGCAAATCAGCAACAGCTTCGGGGCCCCCATACTGCGCCACGACGTTGAACAGCGGACCGGGGTCCGTGCGGCCGAGCTTGCCCGAAGCCGCCATAGCCATCGATTCGCGCGCCGCATTGACGACGGCTTCCCGATATTGGCCTTGCGCTTGCGCTTCGAGATGCCGGGCGATCTGGGCAATCTCGCGCGGCTCGGTCGTGGTCTGGAGGGTGTCAACCGCGAGTTGCATTGCCTCAGGCCCGCCGATGGCTTCGAGGGCCTGCAGAAAGGCCAATCGTAGCGAGTGCGCACCGAGCAGATTGCCGCCCTGGTTGAAATCGTAGGGGATGTCTTTGTTCTGTTCGAGGAATTCGCGGATTGCGGGCACCGCGGCACGCCCCTGCTGGACGAGTTGCGTGAGGTTCGATTTCCATGCCCCGGCTGAATCGGGGGTGATCGGCCCTTTGAACTGCGTGAGCGCGGCGACGAGAGCGCGTGTCTCAGGAGAGGCCTGGGGTTTGGCCGGCTTTGGTTCGGGGCTCGGGGTTTTGGGTTCAGGATTTACCGGAACCGCCGCGTGAGGTTCAGGATTCGCACTTTGCGCTTCAGGTTGATGGCTGCGTTCGGCTACGGCGGGCACCTCGTGGGTGGTCGTATTTCGTTTGGAAAGCCAAAAGCCAGCCGCAAAGGCAACGGCCAGGATGACGAGCGCAACTATGAGGAACGGCCGCCGCATTTACTTACTTAACCCTTTGTGCCCCCGCATACAAGTTCATCCGGCGGCCGCGCAGGAAGCCAATCAATGTCTGGCCACTTTCGATAGCAAAGTCCACCGCCAGGCTCGACGGTGCCGAGACCGCAGCAACGATCGGAATGCGCCCCGCGAGCGCCTTCTGCATAATCTCGAACGACGCGCGCCCGCTCACCACGAGGACGTGCTCGTTAAAGGGCAGCAAGCCTTTGAGCAAGCCGTGACCGATCACTTTATCGACGGCATTATGCCGGCCGACGTCTTCCCGCAGGACAATCAATTCACCGGCGGGCGAGAAAATCCCGGCTGCATGAAGGCCGCCGGTGCGCGCGAACGTTTCCTGGCCCTGTTGCAGTTTTTCCGGCAGGGCGCACAACATATCTCGCCGTACGGAAACGCGGCTTTTCACCGGTTTGAAGTGCTGGTGGACATTCTCGATGCTCGCTTTTCCGCAAAGGCCACAACTCGAGGAGACAAACACGTGGCGCTTTAATTGCTCAAGGTTCGGAACATTTCGAAGGAATACATTAATTACATTTTGCTTGTTCCGTGGATGCTGGGCAATTTTCAGAATATCCTTTGGGGACGTGACAATGCCTTCCGTCACTAAAAACCCGGCAGCCAGCTCATCGTCGTGGCCCGGCGTGCGCATGGTAACACTCACGGCATGCGTATCGACCTGGATTTCTAGCGGCTCTTCGACTGCGAGTTCGTCGTCAGTGGCGTGCGCCCGTTCGCCCGCCACGCACCGCACCACGTGTTTAGTTTGAGTCATCGGAAGCGCATCTCTCTTTCCGGCGCGCAGGGCATCTCGAAAGCGAGTATGTCTTCATGTTAGCTTCTCGATCCGGACCCGCGCGTTGTAATCCGGCACGCCGCCCATCGTGTCGACCTTGCCGCGAGCAATGATGACGTTGCCCTCAGGCCAATGCACCTGGAGATTGCCGCGCGCGATCGGAGCGAGAAACACGCGGCATTCAAGACGACCCAAGGGATTCACGAGCGCAACACGGTCGCGGTTGGCAAGATGAAGTTGCGCGGCATCCTCAGGATTGATGAAGACGGCATCGCGGGCCGCGCCGGTCAGCGGATCGATGTCGTCGTAAATGAGCGTGTTGAACTGTTTGCCGCGGCGCGTGCTGACTTCGAAGGTGCCCGGCTCATGCTCCAGAGGGGGCAGTGGGATCGCGCGGAAGTGGGCCTTGCCGTCGGCCGTGGCGAAGTTACCGTTCGCACACAGGTGCGGGCCGCCGTATTGAACCGCATCGCCTGTTTCGGTAAGCCGTTGAATTCCATCGTAAAATGGAACAATCCTCGCGATTTCATTGCGAATCGCCTGGCCGGTTTCGCACCCGAGCAGGCGCGCGCCCTCGGGACGGACGGCGCTTGCGAGTTCGAGCAGGATTTTCCATTCGGCCCGTGCTTCGCCAACCTCGCGCGGAATTTCCGGGCTGAACACGATGCGGCGTTCGGTAATAGTTTCCGTGCCGCCGCCGTCCTGTTCGTAGCGCGTCTTCGCAGGCAGCAGCAGGACTTCCTCTTTCGGATCCAGGAACATCTGGTCTGTAAGGATGATGTCCTGGTGCACGCGCAGCGGAATATTGCTCATCGCGCGGGCGACATAATCGGGCTCGGGCAACGTGCGCAGAAAATTTCCACCCAGGCAGTAAAGCACGTCCAACTCACCGCGCGCGCCCGCCTCAACCATTTCGACCGCCGGCAGGCCCGGTTCGGCGGGAACCGTGAAACCGTATTGTTTGGAGAGCACGGCGGCGTTGTCCGCATTGATAGCTTTGCCGCCGGGAAACGCGGTAGAATACGCGCCCATCTCAGCGCCGCCTTGCACGCCGGAATGGCCGCGAATCGGCATGAGGCCGCATTTGTCGCGGCCGACGAAGCCTTTGAGCAAGCCAAGGTTCAGGATCATGGAGACGGCATCCGCGCCGAACGCGTGTTGGGTAATACCCATGCTCCAGACGAACACGCCCGTCTTCGCATTCCGGATCAATTCGGCGAACTCCTGCATGCTCTCGCGCGACAGCCCGGCTTGCCTCGAGAGGGTTGCCCAATCCATCTTTTCGGCGGCGGCCTTAAGTTTCTCGAACTCCAGTGTGTGAGACGCGACGAACTCTTTATCGTACGAGCCGGTTTCGAGGAGAATTTTGATAACGCCGTAGAGGAACGCGATGTCGCCGCCTTGGGAGACAGGAAACCAATAGTCCATGATGTCGGTCCCAAAGATTGCGCTTTTCAAAGTCGAGGGTACCCAGTAACGGTCCATCCCCGGCTCGCGATACGGATTTACCATCACGACCTTGGTCCCTTTCGCTTTGGCTTCGTGAATGTATTTGGTGGTGACCGGCTGATCGTTCGCCGGATTCGCGCCGAAGAAAACGAGCACATCTGTACCCCACCAGTCTTTGTAGCTGCATGTGGTGGCGGCCACGCCCAAGGCATATTTCATGGCGCCGGTGGACGGCGAGTGGCAGAGGCGCGCGGCGTTATCGACATTGTTGGTGCCGAGGAAGCGCGCGACCTTTTGCGCGACATAATAAACTTCGTTCGTGATGCCGCGCGACGTGACGAAGAACGCGACACGCTTTGGCGAGCTCGCGCGAATACGAGCCGCCATGAGCGCGTAAGCTTCGCCCCAGGTGATGCGCCGAAAACCCGCTTCGCCCTTCCGCCGCAGGAATGGATATGGAATGCGGCCGAGTTCACGCAATTCGGCATTGCTGAGGCTGCGCAGCTTCGAGACATCGGCAAGCAGTTCCGGCTCGAACGCTGGCATCGTGTTAAGGCGCAAAAGGTTGAGCCGGGTCATGCACAGATGCACGCCTTTGATCGTCCAATCGTGGAAACCGGCCACGCCGAGCGCACAGCCATCGCACACGCCGCGGCTGAGCACTTTCCAGGCGTAGGGCAGATTATCCCGGTTTTGCCAGACGATCCGCCCCATATCGCGGAAATGCTGGGGCTTGGTCTGGCCGAGCCCGAAAGGGACGGCAGCCCGCAACTTATCTTTCCAATCTCGTTTTATGCGGTGCGACATGCGACGACCGATATTTGTACCCGATTTGGCAGGGACGTTAAACCTAAGAGTTCGGCAAGCTGTCGTTCGAGGATCCGGACAGTTTGAAAAAGGTCCGGACGGAAGCGGCTGAAAATCAATAACTTGGGCGGGGAACGTGGTACAGGTTCCAAATTCCAAGTTCCGAAGAGAGAATCCAAGGACTTTACGTCAAGATCATGGTGCACAAGCCGCAGTCGGGAAGAGACTACAGCAAAATTCTGAGCAGGGCCATGAGGAGGGTCAAGACGAGGATTGGAGGAAGGACAACGCTGACGAGGGTTCTCCAAAGAGGTCGGCGTTCTAACGTGGAAAAGCATTTGAATGAACCACGCAGCAGCAAAAACAGCAGGTAGCCAAAGGGCAGGCCAAACACAATCCAAACTATCGCGAAAATGGCAAAGTGGCCCTGTTCTTCCCAGGAGAGTTCCGGGATAAGGTGTTGCGGGATGCCCAGCAAATCCCGTTCGAAGGCTGTCGCTGCTGAGGCGGTGATAAACACGACGGCCGCACATAAACCGATGGTGGTGAGCAAAGCACGGAGCGTATCGCGAGAAAACGAGGAGGCGTAAAAGGCGACGAAGGCGACCGGCAACGCCGGAGCACAAAACAACACCCAATTCGTCGAGAAAGTAGGCAAGCCCAGGGCGAGGCCCGTGGCGAGCCAAAAAAGCGTCACCGCGATTGCGAGAGCTACGGTAAACACGATTACCACCACCAGTTTGATGAGCCATTGGGTGCGAACCGACACCGGCAGGCTGAGTGCCCAGGCGCGGGTACCGAGATTTGTTTCTTCAGCAATAGCGGAACTTCCTATAAGGAGCGGCATGATGGCAGCGTAGAAGAAGACCGGAAGGAAAAAGTAGATTTCAGGATCTCCCGGACCCCCGAGTTTGATGAACGCGAGGATCAGCAATTGAATGGCTGTAAATACAAGGAACAAAATGGTCGAGTTATGCTGCAGATGCAGTTCCTTTGCCACCAGGGAGCGAAGGTGACGATGCGGAATTAATGCCTCTGCGAGACTTTCCAGGCGCGCGAGCATAGAGGCCGGCAGGCGGACTTGAGCGGGTTCGCCGCCGGCGACTTCGAAGTTCACGAAGCGGCGGTAGCCGAGGCAGAAGACAACTCCACAGTAGGCCGGCAGGACCGTGTACATGTACGCGCGAACCCAGAAGTGAAGCCGTTCTTCGTTAATCGACCCACCTGACGGGCGAAGCAGCCATAGCGCCAGCAGTCCGCCTGTGAGAAACAGCGCTCCCGGAATTGGAATAGACAAAATGATGCCGGAGATCGTACTCCGTCCCACCAGGGTGAAATAGGGGACCGCGCAAAACGCTGCGATAGCGAATACGGCTGGCCAGGTGACGTGTTCCGTCACGACCAAAACCGCAAACAGTAAAGCCAACGCGGCCGCCATCACCAATGTCTTCTCTCGCCAAATGCGGCGGCGGTCCATCGGCTGGGCTAGCAATTGAGGAACTGTGCCGCATGCGAATTCGGCGCCGAAAATTGAGCCCGCAACGATCAGGCAACCGAAAACGAAGACTGTGACGGCCCATCCCTGGCCCACCTGCGGCAGGAACGAGGCTGCGATCATCAGGACAACCGTGAGCCCTGAAGCGGGCGCCATCAGGCGAATATCTTTGGCGATGCGCGGATTCATTTAAGCGAGACCATAAAGATGTCTTCGAGTGTGAGCGCTTCGGTTGAGACGGATTCGGGCGCGTGCGTGTTGAGACGACGAATGATTTCGTCGGAAGCGCCGTTCGCGACGATCTCGACCTCACGCCCAACCCGGCGCAGGTTGAGAATGCCGGCGATCTCGATGCGCGGTGGCTCGCCCGCGAAGCGCGCACGAATCTTTTTGTATTTCTGGCGGGCCGCGTCGGCTTCGAGGGTAAGCGCCGCGCGGCCATCTTCGATAATGGTAAACTCGTCGATCAGGCCTTCGAATTCGCTGATGAGATGAGTCGAGACGAAGACCGTCCGACGCGATGGGCCGGTGTCCTGATATGCGCCGATGATCGTTTGGATGAATTCGCGGCGCACGATGGGATCGAGGCCCGAGGTGGGTTCGTCGAGGATAAGCAAGTCAGGTTCGGGACAGATCGCGCCAATCAAGGCAAGTTGCGTCTTCTGGCCTTTGGAAAGGCCATCCACTTTTTTGCCCGGGTCAAGGCGGAAACGATCAAGGAGCTCACGTTGACTTTGCTGGTTCCAGCGATCGCGAAATGAGGCGAGATATTCGAGCGTTTGGGCGACGGTCATCCAGGGATAGAAAGCCACCTGGTCCGGCACATACGCCAGCCGGCGTTTCACGGCCACTTCATCGCGCGCGGGATCGAGCCCGAAAACGCGCACGGAGCCGGAAGTGGGTTTCAGCAAATTGAGCAGGCAACGGATGGTGGTGGTCTTGCCCGCGCCGTTGCGGCCGAAGAAGCCATAACATTGCCCCGGACGTACGGACAGCGTGAGGCCGTTGACGGCGTCGGTCTTGCCGTATTTGCGCACGAGTTGCTGAATGTCGATGGCTGGCGTTTCGGTGCTCATAGGCTGGCGTGTTTGGCATTTTGTTGCTCGAAATAATTGAGGCGTTTGCGAACGAGGTCCAGAAGCTGGTCGTCAGCGATCTGAAGGTGGTGCGCCTGGACGATGGCAGCGTCGATTTCGTCGGAAAGCATTTTCAGGCGAACCTCCTTTTTGAGCGGCGAGTTATTACCCGCAATGAAACAGCCTTTCCCGGGCGCGGTTTCAATTACGCCCTGGTTTTCAAGCTCTGCATACGCCTTGGCCACAGTATTTCGGTTAAGGCGAAGGTCTTCGGCGAGCGGGCGGATCCCAGGAAGCGAATCGCCAGCGCGCAGACTACCGGAAGCGACCGCGGCTTTGACCTGATCGACCAATTGGAGGTACGCCGGCTTCCCCGACTTAAAATTGATCTGCAGGATCATCGAATTTCAACTGTCATAGGACAGTATGACGGAGCGAAGGAAATGTCAAACCTTTGTTTCAGCAGAAACGGACATGCGCCGCCTGTATTCGCGTTAGGATGGCAGGCGGGGAAGTTGGCCCAGTTCGAGCCAGAATTTGAGCAGCGTGGTCACGAGGTCCTCGTATTCGTTAAGTCCCATAGGAGGTCAGAAAGTACGGCAGTACTTGCGAAGCGCTCTCACCAGCGCGGATACCAAGACGATGCGTTATGGTTGCGCCAGGCCGCGCTCGATGGCGAAACGGGTGAGTTCGGCGGCGTTGAGGACGTTGATTCGCCGCATCAATTGGTATCGTTGGGTCTCGATCGTCCGGACATTGA
>DATENK010000160.1:0-5950 GCA_035275085.1 Verrucomicrobiia bacterium
TATTGAGATTTAGAATTATTCCAAGTATTGATTTTACGGCGAGGCCGGGTATTTTGATTTTGTGGTGAAAAACAACTCTGGAAAAGCCAGCGAAAACAGCCTGACGGAGCGTTTGGCCGCCCGCGGCTTCCGCTCGACGTCCCAGCGCCAACACGTGTATGACGTGCTGGCGGGGCAACGGGACCATCCCACTGCTGAGCAGGTGTTCTTGCGCGCCAAAAAGGGGATGCCGGAGATTTCGATGGCCACGGTTTACAACTGCCTCGATACGCTGGTGAAAAGTGGCCTTGTCCGCGAGGTCAATGTCGATTCGAGCGCGATGCGTTATTGCCCGAATATGGAGGAGCATTGCCACTTTTACTGCGATGCCTGCGGGGAAGTGTATGACATTCATTTTAATGGCACTGCGGGAGTGGAGCTACCCAAAGGTTTTCAAGCATCCGCTTTCGAGCTGGCAATTCATGGTGCCTGCCCGAAATGCGCGAAAAAACAAGTCAGATGAGTACAGCGACTGAAACAATTGAGGGATTTGTTAAGCAGGAATATAAGTACGGCTTTTACACAGACGTGGAGACGGAGTCAGCGCCTCCTGGGCTGAACGAAGACATTATCCGGCTGATCTCGCGGAAGAAAAATGAGCCGGACTTCATGCTGGATTGGCGCCTGAAAGCTTTCCGGCATTGGCAAACCATGCAGGAACCGCATTGGCCTAAGGTCAATTACGGCCCGATTGATTATCAAAAGATCATCTATTACTCCGCGCCCAAGAAGCGCGGGGACGGCCCAAAGAGCCTGGATGAAGTCGATCCCAAGCTGCTCGAAACTTACGAGAAGCTCGGCATTCCGTTGCGGGAACGCGAACGACTGGCCGGAGTAGCTGTGGATGCCGTGTTCGACAGCGTTTCGGTCGGGACTACTTTTAAGGATACCCTCGCCAAAGCGGGCGTCATCTTCTGCTCTTTCAGCGAAGCGGTACAGGAACATCCGGAGTTGGTGCAGAAATACCTCGGCACGGTGGTGCCTTACACGGACAACTATTTCGCTGCGCTGAACTCGGCAGTATTTAGCGATGGCTCGTTTTGCTTCATTCCGAAGGGCGTGCGCTGCCCGATGGAGTTGTCCACGTATTTTCGCATTAACGCCGCAAATACGGGCCAGTTCGAACGCACGCTGATCGTTGCGGAAGAAGGCGCGTATGTCAGTTATCTCGAGGGCTGCACCGCGCCAATGCGTGACGAGAACCAATTGCATGCCGCGGTCGTCGAGTTGATCGCGCTCGACCGCGCGGAGATCAAATACTCCACGGTGCAGAATTGGTATCCCGGCGATGCGGAAGGGCGCGGCGGGATTTACAATTTTGTTACTAAACGGGGTCAATGCCGCGGCGCGAACTCCAAGATTTCGTGGACGCAAGTGGAGACCGGTTCGGCGATTACGTGGAAATATCCCAGCGTCGTTTTGCTCGGTGACAATTCGATGGGCGAGTTTTATTCGGTGGCCCTCACGAACAATCGCCAGCAAGCCGATACCGGCACGAAGATGGTGCACGTGGGCAAGAACACGCGAAGCACCATTGTCTCGAAGGGCATTTCGGCTGGACGGGGCCAGAACAGCTATCGGGGGCTGGTGAAAATCCAGAAGAGCGCCACCGGAGCTCGGAATTTCTCGCAGTGTGACTCGCTCTTGATCGGTAACAAATGCGGCGCGCACACGTTTCCATACATCGAAGTGAAGAACACCACTGCGAGTGTCGAGCACGAAGCCACGACCTCGAAGATCGGTGAAGATCAGATCTTTTACTGCAACCAGCGCGGTCTGGCGACCCAGGACGCGGTAAACATGATCGTAAACGGCTTCTGCAAAGAGGTTTTCAAAGAATTGCCCATGGAATTCGCCGTCGAAGCCCAGAAATTGTTGGGTGTGAGTCTCGAAGGGAGTGTGGGATGAACGGCCAATGTCGAGTAATATCGAGCAATATTGACTAGGAAATTGATGCAAAACGAAAACATTTTGGACATCAGGAATCTTCACGCGGGCGTGGAGAACAAGCAGATCCTAAAAGGTGTCAACCTGGTGATCCGCGCTGGTGAAACCCATGCGATAATGGGTCCAAACGGCAGTGGTAAAAGTACACTCGCGCAGCTTCTCGCGGGCCGGGAAGGGTACGAAGTCACGCAAGGACAGGTGTTTTATAAAGGCCGTGACTTGCTGGAAATGGATCCTGAAGAACGCGCGCGGGAAGGTGTTTTTCTGGCGTTTCAATATCCGGTCGAGATTCCGGGCGTTAACAGTGCGTATTTTCTGAAATCCGCGTTAAACGAAATTCGCAAGGCGCGCGGCTTGTCCGAGTTGGACGCGATGGATTTTCTTGCGCTGGCGAAGGACAAGATGAAGCTGCTGGAATTGCGCGAGGACTTCCTGAAGCGGTCGGTAAATGAAGGTTTTTCGGGCGGCGAAAAAAAACGCAACGAAATTTTTCAGATGGCCATGCTCGAGCCCAACCTTGCCGTGCTCGATGAGACGGATTCCGGACTGGACATCGACGCCTTGAAGGTCGTGGCCCACGGTGTGACGCGTCTTAAAGCCCAGGACCGTGCACAACTCCTGATCACGCATTATCAACGGCTTTTAAATTACATCGTGCCGGACTTCGTTCATGTGCTGGTGGATGGCCGCATTGTCCGCTCAGGCGGGAAGGAACTGGCGCTTGAACTGGAGACGCGCGGGTACGATTGGATCGTTAAACATCCCGAACCGGTATCGGCATGAGGAAGGAAAAATGGTTCAGGCAGCGCAAAACATGAGAGCGAGCGACCCCTATCTGGCGCGATTCGAGGACACGTTTGAGCGTGAGGGAGCTTCACGCGGCCCGGCATGGCTGTATCCCATCCGCAAGGCAGGCATCTCGCGTTTCGCGGAAATCGGATTACCTACGCCGCAGCAGGAGGATTGGCGTTTCACCAATGTTGCGCCAATTGGACGACTGCCATTCAAACCGCTGCTCACTCCGACCGAGACGAGCATTAAGCCGGAACAGTTCCATTTTGGTAAACTGCCCTCGAGCCGCCTCGTGTTTATAAATGGCCATTATGCGCCGCGGCTATCGACGATCCTGCCGCAGGAATCCGGCGTTCAAATTCGTAGTCTGGCCGAGGCATTGAGCGAAGATGGCACGTTGTTGCAGAAGTATCTCGGGCGATTCGCGAGAGCGGATGAGAACGGTTTTTCCGCCTTGAACACGGCATTCTTCGCGGACGGCGCGTTTATTTACGTTCCGCGTGGCAAGGCGGTTAAGGAAGCAGTTCATTTGATGTTCGTCGTCACGACCGGTGAAGCCGGCACCGCGATTCATCCACGCAACCTGATTATTGCCGAGCCGGACAGCAAACTGACGTTAATTGAAAGTTACGTAAGCACCGTCCAGGCCGCTTACGTCACGAACGCAATTGATGAATTCGTAATTGGCGACAACGCCACCATCGAGCACTGCAAGTTTCAGGATGAGAGCCGTGCCGCTTACCACGTGGCCGCGCAACATCTGCATCTAGGTCGCAGCGCCAACGTCATTTCGCATTCGTTTGCATTCGGGGCCAGGCTCTCCCGCAACAATATCCGCACCATGCTCGCAGGCGAAGGGTTGGATTGCATTCTGAATGGCCTTTACATCACCCGAGACGAGCAACTCGCCGATCACCATATGATCGTCGAGCATGCAAAACCCAATTGTAACAGTCACGAATACTACAACGGCATTCTCGACGACCGTTCGAAGGGCGTGTTCCACGGACGCATTCTAGTCCAGCAGGAAGCCCAAAAGACTGATGCAAAGCAAACGAATAAAAACCTGCTGCTCTCCGATGATGCAACTATTGATACGAAGCCGCAATTGGAGATTTACGCCGACGATGTGAAATGCACTCACGGCGCGACAGTGGGTCAATTGAACGACGAATCGATTTTCTATTTGCGCGCTCGCGGCATTGGCATTGACACAGCCCGCCGCATCCTCATTCACGCCTTCGCCGGCGAAATCATCGACCGCGTGCGTTGCGAACCCTTGCGCGAGGAACTCGACCGCCTCGTTTGGGACCGCCTGGAAGATAATCCCCATCTCTGATATGTCCGACGACCTTACTGAACTTTATCAGCAGGTCATTCTGGACCACAGCAGGAGCCCGCGGAATTTTCGCAAGCTGGACAGCGCCAACCGCACCGCGCAGGGACATAACCCCCTTTGCGGCGACAATGTCTCGTTGTATCTCTTGATGGACGGCGACGTGGTAAAGGACGTCAGCTTCCAAGGCTCCGGCTGCGCCATTTCCAAAGCATCGGCATCGATCCTGACCGAGGCTATTAAAGGTAAATCGACGTCCGACGTGAAAGCCCTTTTCGACAAAGTGCATGAAATGGTCACCACTGGCCGAAACAGCAGCGCCGAACTGGGCAAACTGGCTGTGTTCGCTGGCGTGCATAAATTTCCGGCCCGCGTAAAATGCGCGATATTGCCCTGGCACGCGGCCATGTCGGCAGTTGAAGGCAAAAATGAGACCGTGAGTACCGAATCTGAGGAGACGTGATATGCAAGCCACCCATCAAGAGATTGAAATCAAACGGGATGTTGAGGCATCGGTGATCCCGGTGGGCACCAAAGTAACACTGCAGAAGGGCGAGCATGCCTATATTACGCAGTCCCTTGGTGGCACGTATACCGTAATCGTCAACGGCAACATGTTCCGCATCGAGGGAAAAGATGCAGATGCGCTGGGCTTCGAGGCGGCCACGCAAAGCGCCACGCCAACCGGCGCGCCGGCCACGCCCGAAGAGGTTGAAAAGCAGGCGTGGGAGGCGATGAAGACATGTTACGATCCTGAGATACCGGTTAACATCGTTGACCTGGGGTTGATCTACGATTGCAAGGTCGCGCCGCTCGCGCAGAACAGTTATCGCGCCGACATCAAGATGACCCTGACCGCGCCCGGCTGCGGCATGGGTCCGGTTTTGGCGCAGGACGTACAGAATAAATTGTTAATGATTGAAGGCGTGGACGAGGCGGAGGTCGAGGTGGTCTGGGATCCGCCCTGGCACCAAAGCATGATGAGCGAAGCGGCGCGATTGCAATTGGGCCTGTACTGATGATCGCGGCGGAAAAGAACGGGAGGAAGGTCGATTGGAAAAACCTGCGTAAGGATTTTCCAATCCTCAATCAGCAGGTGCACGGGCATCCGCTGATTTACTTTGATAACGCAGCGACGACCCAGAAACCAACCGCAGTCCTCGATGCGCTTCGAAACTATTACGAACACGACAACGCTAACGTGCATCGCGGCATTCACGAGTTGAGCAATCGCGCCACTGCAGCATTTGAGGCCTCCCGCCAGCGCGCGGCGCAATTCATCAATGCGCGCGGCAGCGACGAAATTATTTTCACGCGCGGGACGACCGAGGGAATCAACCTGGTCGCCTACGCCTGGGGCGCGAAACATATCAAACGCGGCGACAAGATTCTGCTCACTGAGATGGAGCATCACAGCAACATCGTGCCGTGGCAAATGCTGGCGGAACGCGTCGGCGCGCAAGTCGTTTACTTGCCGGTGAATGGCGACCAGGGGATGTTGAACCTGAATCACCTGGGTGAGTTTCTGACGAAGGACGTGAAGCTGTTCGCGATGACCCATATTTCCAACACGTTGGGAACGATCAATCCGGTGGCTGAGTTTTGCGCCCGTGCGCGCAAGAACGGAACGATCACCCTGGTCGATGCCGCCCAAAGCGCCGGTCACCGGCGGCTGGACGTTCAGGAGATCGGCTGCGATTTCCTGGTGTTCTCCGGTCACAAGATGTGCGGGCCGACGGGCATTGGCGTGCTTTACGGGCGCGGCGAGGTCCTCGAACAGACGGCACCGTTCCAGGGCGGCGGCGAAATGATTCTAGAAGTCGATTTTCAGAAGAC
>DATENK010000161.1:0-2296 GCA_035275085.1 Verrucomicrobiia bacterium
ATAAAAGGCCCGTTCAATTTCGTGAAAAGGCGTTCCTGCGAGCGCCATAAGTCCGCCAAAGGCGATCTGGTAAAGAAACACCAGAAAACTATTGGAGAAGCCTTGCATCGACGTTGCTCAAAAAGCTGCGCCAGGCTTGACTGCGACATGCATGCAGACTGCGCCACCTAGGAACTTCTGCAGAAAGACCTGGCGAAAACCGGCCGCGTGCAGAAATTCACTAACCTGCTCGGGCGAATGAAACTGCCGAACGGAATCGGAAAGATACCGATAGGCCTGGTGATCGTGTGATAAAAAGCCACCGATGCGCGGCATTAGACGATAAAAATAGATCGAGTAAAGCCGTGCGAACCAGCTTGCGGCAGGCGGAAACATGTCGATGGAAACAAATTTCCCGCCGGGCTTGAGGACGCGCAGCGCTTCCGTGAACATTAGCGGCAGGTCGGAAACATTGCGCAGCACAAAAGCGGTCGTGGCGGAATCGAAGATCGCGTTCTTAAAGGGCGCAGACATCGCGCTGCCCATGACAAACGAAGCGCCGTGACCGTAAAGTGCTTTGGCGCGTTTCGCCTGGGCCAAACGGAGCATCCGGAGCGAAAAATCCAAACCGACAATTCGTCCATTACCCCGCGTCCGCCGGGCAGCGTTCAAGGCGAGGTCACCGGTGCCTGTGCCGAGATCCAGAATGTGAGGATGGGTACCCGTTACGGCGGCGCGTATCGCCTGATTTCTCCAGTACGCATCAAGACGAAAACTGATTAGACGGTTAAGCAAATCATAACGTCCGGCGATGCGATCGAACATGCTCCGAACGGATCGGTCGCGCGAATCATCAATAGCGGACATGAAGGGAGCGAAACGAGCGAGTTACTCCGGCGGTATTGGAACTAAAAATCTCGGTCGATAATTAACTGTACGAGAGTCTTGAGGCCGTTGCGATACATCGAAGGCGGCAGCTTCTTTACCGATTTCAAGGCTTCTCTCGCGTAGCGCTTCGAAAGCGACTTAGCCTCCTGGATGGATGGGCCTGTCCTGATCGCCGTCAGTGCGCTGTCGATCTGCTCCTCCGAAGGCTTGCTGTTTTCAAATACCGCGCTCACCGCAGGTTCCTGGTTGTTCACGGCGAGGATAATCGGCAATGCGGGATTGCCATCGCGCAAGTCCATGCCAACCGGCTTACCTAACAGATCCACATGGCCGACGACATCGAGAACGTCGTCGACCATTTGGAACGCAATGCCCATATTCAGGCCATACCGTTCGGCCTCCTCGATCAGCCCTGTTGGCGCTCCGGCTAGATACGCGCCGACTTTGGCTCCGGTATGAAAAAGCGACGCGGTCTTGCGTTTGACGATTTCCAGGTAATCATCCAGCGTTACTGCCCGGTTGCGATTGAAGTGGCCTTGGAGAATTTCTCCCTCAGTCAAGAGCGTGCAGGCGTCGGCGGTCCATTGCACCACGGTTTCATCGAACTTGCCGGCAAATTCAAAAGCTTTGATAAACAGGAAATCTCCAGCGACCAGAGTGGACTTCAAGCCGAATTTTTTGTAGGCGGACTCCTTGCCCCGGCGCGTCTCCGCGCCATCAATAATATCGTCGTGCAACAGAGTCGCCGTGTGGATCAGCTCGATGGCTGTGGCGATGTCGACAATATCTTGAGTGTCTTGACCGCCGAAGGCCGAGTAAGCCAACAACGTGACCATCGGACGCACTCGCTTCCCGCCGCTCAGTATGAGGTGCGCCGAAATGTCGGTGAGGTCTTGCTCTCGAGATCGAATCGCGCGCGCGAGATTTTCTTCGACCCGTTCAAGTCCCTCGCTGACGCAGGCGAAGGGATCTTTGCTGCCATGCAGCAAAGGTATTCTTCGCTCCCGCCCGGACGAGACATCGGCCGGCATCCGATGCGATTTGGTTTTTTGGATCAGAGAAACTCCGCGCGCAGGCCAGAAAGCTGCAGGAAAAATGGCATAGATCACCGGATTGGTCAAGCCGAATACTGCGACGCGGGTGCTGCATTCACACGCGCCGGCTGAGACGCGCGAGACCTGCACGACGGATAAGACAGGTGCGCGGTCGACAAGTACATTTATCTTGACAAAAACGAGCGAGCCCGACTATATAGGCCCCGAAGCAACACGTAGAATTCGGTTGTCACGTAGAACATCAGCGCACTAAAGGAGGCGAGGAACATGGAGTTTACTCAGTTTATGTTGCGGTGGGTGCATTTTTTAGCGGGCATAACTTGGATCGGTATTCTTTATTACTTCAATTTCGTGCAGACGCCTTTTTTTGCTGA
>DATENK010000162.1:0-9664 GCA_035275085.1 Verrucomicrobiia bacterium
TTCGCCGCGCTGCTTTGCCGCGGCGAACACATCTTCCGGTTTGGCTTTGCCGGCGTAAAGCGCATGAATTTGTTTCATCGGCACACGCGGATCGCCTTCGATGGGGATCAAGGACGCTTTCGCTTTTTCAACGCCCTGCGCACGCGCCACGCAGAGGAAATGCCAAACGGCGTTTTCGACATCGCGCGGGTTTACTTTCTGGTGCGATTCAAATTGTTTTCTGCCAAGGTCGTATTGGCCCGCGTAATAGTAGACGATGCCCCGCTGCCAATGTTCCGGCTCCAGCTCGGGCCGAATCTTAAGGAAGTGGTCGAAGTCGGCAATCGACTGATCGAACTGCCCAAGTTTGAAGTGCGCCCAGCCCCGCTCGTGATATGCCCTTGCGCTATTCGTCTCAATGGTTAAAACACGATTGAAATCTTCGATCGCCTTTGCGGTATGGTCCATCGCGTTGTGCAGCCGGCCACGCGCCAGCAACCATTTGGTTTCTTTGGGATCATCCGCCACCGCTTTGTCCAGCATGGCGATGGCTTCGTCTTGTTTGCCTTCGCTGATCTTCCGCGAAATCTCAGACATGAGGTCAGCCGCCCCGAAAACTGTCGAGACGAGGAATACGGTCAGCAACAACCCGCGAACGAAATGCATCGGAAGTGGATACCGCTAAATCGTCGGAGTCGCAAGTTGCTTAGCGTCAGCATTTCCCCTTTTGACGGCAGCGAGGGGTTCCAGATTACTGTTGCCAGTTCCGGGACAAAGGTTTATTCTATATTGAATGACTGGTGATTCTATAGTAAATGTGACTGAGGCGCAAGCGAAGCTGAATAAGCTGATTGATCAGGATAGTTTCGCCATAAGCCGCCACGGTAAAGTCGTAGGCGTATACCTGTCGAGGGACCGCATAGAAGCACTGGTCGAAACGATGGAATTACTGAGCGACCCGGATTTCACCAAAGCCCTTAAAGAGTATAAGGCGGGTCGGATGAAATGTTATGATGCGGCAGAGTTGGACAAGCGCATGTCAGCATGACCACTCGCGTGATAGTCGGCGAGCGAGTCAAAAGCTTTTTGGAATCGCTTGCGCCAAAGCCACGGCGGAAGCTGTGGCGCGGGATCAAGGAGCTTGCGAAAGGGAGGGGCGATATAAAACAGTTGGACGGTCGTCTAGCACCTTATTGGCGTCTGCGTGTGGATTGGATGCGAGTTATTTATGACCAGCGGGCCGTTAGAGGCGAACGTCACATCGTGTGTTTTTTCGCCGATCATCGGGCGACGGTATATTTCGTGTTGGAGCAATTGCTGTCATCCGGTTTGGTCGCCGAGTTAAGACCGGCGCCTGAAACAAAATCCGGCGAGTAATGACTTGCGCCCGCCGCGGACCTCACTCTACAGCCACAGGCAGGGATCGAAGATTTCCAGAACGTGATCTTTCCTTTCCGCCGATTCGTGGTTAAATAGACGATTACTGAGCATGAGTACGTTCTGGAAAATTCTCGCGGGAGTTGTGTTGGCGAAGGGAGTCATTTTCGCGCAATTAATACCGCCGACGCAGGAGCCAATTGCCGGGGCGCGGATGCCCGCCTTGAGCCCCGACGGCAAGCAACTCGCGTTCGTATATCGCGGTGACATCTGGGTTGCGTCCTCGAAGGGCGGGCACGCCACGCCTTTAACGCAGCATATTGAGACCGATGCTTACCCGCTGTATTCGCCAGACGGCAAATGGGTGGCGTTTTCAAGCAAGCGAAACGGTAATTGGGACATCTTTGTAATTCCGGCGGACGGCGGACGCGCGAAGCAACTGACGTGGCATTCGGGCACTGAGATCCCGCAGGGTTGGAGTCCGGACGGCAAACAGTTGGTGTTCGGCGGCCGGCGCGACAGCCCAAATTACGCACTGTACTCGCTCGACGTTGCGAGCCTGCACGCGGATGTATTGTGCGAAGATTTTGCCCCGATGAATTACGCCAGCTACTCGCCGGATGGCAAGCGGCTCGTGTATACGCGCTACGGTTTTCCCTGGACGCGGCCGCGTTACCAGGGATCAGCAGCGGCGCAAATCTGGATGATGGATCTCACCAGCAACGATCATCGCTGGCAATTCAGCACCAACGAACTTCAGCATCTATGGACGCGCTTTTTACCTGACGGCAAGAACTTCATTACCGTGACCGCAAGTGAGCCGACGCCTTCAAGCAGTCCACTGAACGAGCCAATCCCGCCGATTGAAGACAATCCGAGGCGCACACCGAATCTATGGAAGTTCGACTTCGAAGGGAATGGGAAGCAACTCACCACCTTTGCCGGCGGCTCCGTGCGGTGCCCGACCGTGGCCGCGAAGTCAGCGGACATCGCGTTCGAGTACGGGCCGGACCTCTGGTTCATGAAGGACGGCAAAGGCAAGCCGACCAAGGTCAAGTTATTCGTCGCCAGCGATGACAAACAAACTACGCGCCGCCGCGAAAAGGTGACGAGTGGTGTGACGGAAGCCGAACCCTCGCCGGACGGCAAGACATTCGCCTTCGCCGTGCGGGGCGACATTTGGACGGTGGCGATCAACAAACCCAAGGGCGTGGCGGGTCGCAACGCGGAATTCGCACGGCGCCTGACCGAGTGGGTCGGGGAAGATTCAGATTTTTCTTGGTCGCCCGACGGCAAGAAACTTTACTTCACTTCCGACCGCGAATTCACCACACGCGTGTACGAAATGGAGTTGGAGACGCGCGAAACCAAGTCACTCTGGAACCGAAATGAGAACGTGACCGGCCTGCGCGTATCCCCGGACGGCAAGCAGCTCGGCTTTTGGGTGGCCGGCAAAGACGGCGGTTTGTACATGCTGGATCTGGAGAACAACGACACGCGGCGCGTAGTGAAAGTGCCGGGGCCGCATTGGAACGGCATCGGCGGCGGCGACTTCGCATGGTCACCGGACATGAAATGGATCGCGTATACGTTCCGGGGAGAAAGCCGAGCGTGGAACATTTGGATGGTCCCAACTGAGGGCGGCGACCCTATCAACGTGACGCGGCTTTACGCGCGGCATGGGCATCCGACGTGGTCGCCGGACGGGAAGTATTTGTTTTTCCAGAGCAACCGCGATGGCGACGGGCTTTATGTGTTGCCGCTCAAAGGCGAATCGGTTCGCACGGCCGACACGGACATCAAATTCGAGAAACCGACGAACTCCGTGACTGTGGAAATCGATTTCGAGGACATCTCGCGCCGCATTCGCAAGGTGGCATCGCAGGACCCGCAAAGCGACCTGGTGATAACGCGCGACGGGTTGATTTTGTTCGTGTCCGACGGCGAGATCTACTCCGTTACCTATGACGGTAAGGAAACCAAGAAGCTGACCAGTGGCGGCGGCAAATTTCAATTGCGCATCAACAAGGAGGGGACCAAAGCGTTTTTCGTGCAGAATGGCGAGCTTTACACGATGAACGTCGACAGCAAGAGCGCAGAAAAGGTCGCGTTCACCGCTGAATGGGAACGCGACGTTCGCGCCGAGCGGCGCGCGGCTTTCACACAATTTTGGCGCTCCTATGAGCGCGGGTTCTATGACGCGAACTTTCACGGTCGCGATTGGCCCGCGATACGCGACCGCTACGAACCATTGCTGGAAGCGGTTGAGACCCATGACGAATTCGCAACGCTGCTGCAGATGATGGTCGGCGAACTTGAATGTTCTCATTCGGAAGTCACACCCGTCGCCAGCAGCACGCCAAGCCCTGTCACGCCGCACCTCGGTTTTGCATTCGATTACAAGCATTCAGGTCCTGGCATCAAAGTCGGCAAAGTGCCGTTCGGATCGCCCGCCTGGTATTCGCGGACGCAAATTCGCGAAGGCGAATATGTGCTCGCCATCAACGGCAAGGACGTAAATCTCAACGAGAAGCTTTACGAGTGGATCAACGATAAGCAGGACCGTGAGTTTGAATTTCTCGTGAGCACCAACACCAGCAAGAGCGACGCGCGCAAAGTGAAATATAAGGTGCTATCCCAGGACGAATGGACCGATCTCAATTATAAGAACCGCGTCGAGCGCTTGCGCAAATACGTTGAGGACCGCAGCGATGGGAAGATCGGTTACCTGCATCTTTCGGCGATGGGTTACAACAATCAGACGCGTTTCGAACGCGAGGCGTACGAGTACATCGTGGGGAAAAATGCGATGATCATTGATGTGCGCTTCAATGGCGGGGGCAACATCGCCGACACCCTCATCGATTGGCTGGAACGCAAGCCGCATGGGTATGTGCGGCCGCGTGACGCCGAGCGTGAGCCGTCGCCGCATCACGCGTGGGAAAAGCCCATTGTCGTGCTGATGAACGAGCACAGTTATTCAAACGCCGAAATTTTTCCGAACGCAATGCGCACGCGCGGCCTCGCAAAGCTCGTGGGCATGCCCACCCCTGGCTACGTGATCTGGACGGATACGATGAAGCTGGTGGACGGTACCGGCGCGCGCATGCCGCAGAGTGGGGCATATCGCATTGACGGCACGCCGGAGGAAAATAATGGCGAGCAACCGGACGTGCGTGTGCCGATTACGCCTGAAGATTGGCTGGCCGACCGCGATCCGCAATTGGATAAGGCGATCGAGATGCTGTTCACCCCGAGCGGCGCCGTCACGGCTGCGCCCGTGGAATGAGCATTCCCGCGCGAGGGGATATGCTGGACTGCTATGTTCGCGCCGCGCCGATGCGCCACAGGAACCATGTGATCTCTTCGAAGAATGCGGCTTTGCTTGGGTACGTAAAAATTTCCTTTTCGTTCTGGCAGATTAAAAATGCCCCGCGGTTCAGTCCGGCGTGAGGCGCGTTCTCAGCCAGTTCGCGCACGACCATTTCGAAGTTACGGGGCGTTTCCTTTGTTAGCCGCGCCCCAAGATGATTGAATACGAATTCGTCGGCAATCATACTGTAGCGCGCTACGCCCCCCGCGAGCACTAGTTCCAGCATCAAATGTTTTCCCTGATCCGCGCGTGGCGGTTCGTGATTGTGCACCGCTTCGGCGGGCGAGTGGCCTTTGCTTCGATAATCGCGCAGCCGCACGTTCCCCGCGGCTATGAGCATCACGTCGCGCCAGGGCAACGCAAACACCCGACCCATGGGGTCGTACATAGAAACTTGGGTCGGAAGAAATTCAATTTGCTTGATGACTTTTGAAGGCGGCAGCACTGGCAGTTCCGATTCCTCGACGGCTTCGACTTCAATCCCCTGCTTCATCAAAGCGTCCTGCATCGCGCTCGCGCCCTCGACGTCCAGTCCACGCCAGAGAATGCCGAAAGCGTCATTGACCGCCGTTTGAGCATCCAAAGCGGTCAGATTTGGCAACGAACTGAACGCTCGGGCGAGGTGCTCTACCGGCGGAGCCAACAGCTCCTTTTGCATGATAGCAAACGGCATACTACCCCGCATGATGACCGAATCTGCAAAGCTAAGCAATGCTGGGGTGGCAGCCACACCAAAGCTGAAGCAAAGGACTTTCTTCACCAGGTCAGCCGCTCGATTCCCGGCACGAGATCAAAATGCGGATCGCTGCTGAGGATTGGAAGACTGTGCTGACGTGCGAGTGATGCTATCCAGGCATCATTTGAGGGAATTGGAGTCGCTTTTCTTTTCAGCGCATGTCGAATCTCGCCATAAGCGACCGCTGTGTCGCCGGTGATCTCAAGCACCGTCCACTGCACCAACAGGCTCTGGAGCCATGCCATAGGCCGGCGCCGGTCGCGCGCCTGCGCCAAGCCAAAGCGGTATTCGCCCACCACAATCACTGGCAAAAAAGGCCCACGATGACTCGCGATCACATCGCGTACTGCGGGCTGCCCTTCTGCGAAGGCTGATAAAGCATTGGTGTCGACGATCATGCGTCTTCGACATCAACACTTTCAAAGTCCCGGTCGACCGCTCTCTGAATCCGACGCGTTTCCGCTCGCATCTCTGCCGTCTTGCCGAAAGCACCAAAATACTTCAGCCACCCTGGCGCAGAGGGCGGGCCTTTTGACACGCCATTCCAAAGTTTTTCCTCCAATGCTTCAGTTACAAACTGCTTCATCGTCTGCCGCCGTTGCGCCGCAGTCACTTTCACTTTGCGGAAGAGCGCGTGCGAAATTTCTAACGTCGTCTTCACGACCCATATTCCCATATTCGGCAGATATCGTCAATGAAGTGGTGTGAACCCAGAGCAGTCGCCGCGTTAAGCTAAGCCTCGATATCCTCGGGTCGCACTTCAAGGCATTCATCCTGGTCCTCCCAGATCGCGGCAGGATAAAACTCGAGGAACTTCGGCACGATTTGCCCTCCAGCCACGGCCAGCAACGCTTCCGCCTCCGTGGCGGCCTGTTCGAAGCGGCTATCGTAGTCGCCAACCTTTTTGCGCTGCCCGTCGTCCCAATGCGCGACCGCGTGGACCGGCCCGTAGGTTTTCGCCCATTGACTCACCCCTTGCTGAAGTTCCTGCGGCATGTCCTCGTAACCCACGCAAGTCTCACCGCAATGCTGACAGACCAAGCCGGTTTCCAGGATATCGCGCGTGAACAATGGCAGCAACGGCGCGCGGCAACATTCCGCTTCAAGGTAAGCGGACGGCGCCGTTGCGAGACGTTTGAACCAGATTTGCCGGTCGTGCGCCAGTTGCGCCGCCAGTCGGTAAGCGCCCAGCAGCGGGTGCGATAATCGCCAGACGCGGCCTTCGATCTGCCCGAGGGTCTGCGCCATCCACCTTGCCAAAGTTAAATCATCCCATGCGCGGAACACCGCCCCATACTCCTTCCATAACCGGTCGAGCGGCGACTCCATTGCGTCGGACATCGGAAGAATAATGGCTTGCATTAGCCACACTGCCAAGCCGGATGTTTATCGCATCATAGAATTGAATTGGATGTGCAACTTGTGAGAAGCTCATGGGTGGTGAACAGTCTGCGGACAGCGTTTGTTTGGCTATTCTTAGGGACAGGAATTGCGCTGGCCGAGGCCGGGTCCGAGGCGCATCAATGGTGGTCCCTTAAGCGGTTGGAATCGGTGAAAGCTCCGGCCGCGGCACGGCATCCCATCGACGCGTTCATAGAAGCAAAGCTCACCGACAAAGGGTTAAAGCCCTCCCCACCCGCCGATTGGCGGACGTTGCTGCGGCGCGTGTTCCTGGATTTGCACGGTTTGCCACCCACGGAAACCGATCTTGTTTCCACAAACTACGAAGACCTCGTCGATCGTTTGCTGGCCTCTCCGCGGTATGGCGAGCGCTGGGCGCGGCATTGGTTCGACACGATTCATTTCGCCGACTCACATGGTTTCGAGCATGACGTGATGCGCACCAATGCGTGGCGATATCGCGACTACGTGATCGACAGCCTGAACCGCGACACCGTCTGGGACCGCTTTATCCGCGAGCAGTTGGCGGCAGACGTCTTTTATGCGGAGGAGCCGGCGTTGACGGTAGCCCTGGGATTTCTTGGCGCCGGCACGTACGATGCCAGCGCAGCGGGGACTGCCCCGAAGAATTTCGAATATCTCGACCGCGACGATCTCGTTACGCAAACAATGGGCGCCTTTGTGAGCACTACGGCCAATTGCGCGCGTTGCCACGCGCATAAGTTCGATCCTATCACGCAGGAGGATTATTACCGGTTGCAGGCTGTCTTCGCCGGCATCGGGAAAGGCGATATCCTTTACGACGAAGATCCGGCCGTCGCGAAACAGCGCAAACGTTGGCAGTCGCTGATAAACGGAGTCGATCTGCTTGCGCCCGAAAATCGGCCGCTCATCGACGAATGGGAGACACAACGCGGTGCGGCAGCGCAGTGGCAGTCCCTGGACATGGAAACATTCGTTTCGGCCGAAGGTGCGACGTTGACGGTGCAGCCGGACGGTTCGATCCTTTCCGGGGGCAAGCGGCCTGACAAAGACACCGTGACCGTGACTGGCACGACCAAGTTGCGGAACTTAACCGCGATCCGGCTGGAATTGTTGACCGATGATTCGCTGCCGAAAAAAGGTCCGGGTCGTGCAGATAACGGAAATCTGCACCTAAGCGAATTCGAGGTCCAGGTATTCCGACCGAGTGCGACGAACGCGGCGAAAGTAAAATTTGCGCGCGCGTCTGCCGACTTCGACCAAAGCGGATGGACAGTGGCACACGCGCTCGATGGCGATCTCAAGACCGCTTGGGGCGTTGACCCAGAGGAAGGCCGCCAACATCATGCCGTCTTTGAAGTCGACTCGCCACTCTCGCTCGAAGCCGGGGCGAAGCTCGCCATCCTGCTCAAACAACAGCACGGCAGTTCGCATGTCATTGGCCGATTCCGGTTGCTGGTGACCGATGCGCCCGCAAGTGCTGTCGCCGCCCTGCCCCAACTTGCCGAAGCGACGCTGAAAATTCCGCGCGAACAACGCACAAAAGAACAACGCGAAATGATCGCGGCTGTCGTTTTGAAAAATCGCGCGCGCCAGGAACTAACGCGATTGCCGGCGCAGACAAAAGTGTACGCCGCGGCGGCGGTTGCCGAAAATGAACGTGGCATCATTAAATACGATGAGCCGCGAGTAATTCGTGTCCTGAAGCGCGGGGAGCTGGAGAAGCCGCAGGAGGAAGTTGGTCCGGGCGCTTTGGCCGCCGTGAATTGGATCAACGGCCGCTTCGAAGTGAAGAACGAGGCGCAGCGCCGCGCGGCGCTCGCAGATTGGATCGCCGATCACGACAATCCTCTGAACTGGCGCAGCATCGTCAACCGCGTGTGGCATTATCATTTCGGGAAAGGACTTTGCGATACGCCTAACGATTTCGGGAAGATGGGCGGCCCGCCCTCGCATCCCGAGTTGCTGGATTGGTTGGCAGTGTGGTTCCGCGATGAAGCCAAAGGCTCATTGAAGCAATTGCATCGTCTAATCCTGACCAGCGCGACTTATCGCCAATCATCGCCGTATCGCGAAGATCTCACCGCGATCGATCCCGACAATCGATTGCTTTGGCGTATGAATCGCCAACGTTTGGACGCCGAGAGTTATCGAGACGTGGTTCTGGCCTTGAGCGGTCGTTTGGACTTAACGATGGGGGGCCCGGGTGCGGCGCATTTCACGCAAAAGCCCGGGCCGCAATCCACCCCGGTGCTCGACTACGCGGGCTTCGATTGGAGCAGCCCTGCAGGAGCGCGTCGCAACATCTATCGCATCGTTTGGCGTGGCATCGCCGATCCGTTCATGGAAGCGTTGGATTTTCCGGACCTCGGACTATTGGCTCCGGTGCGAAGTTTTTCCGCGTCAGCCTTGCAGGCGCTCGCATTGATGAACAACGACTTTGTGGTGTATCACGCGCAACTCATCGCCAGGCGATTCGGCAGTGATCTTAAAGGAACTGTGCGCGCCGTCTGGTTGCGCGATCCTTCATCCGAAGAACTTGAAGAGTTTACGCAACTTGCGCGGGATCACGGGCCGGCTGCAGTCTGCCGCGTATTGCTCAACAGCAATGAATTCCTCTTTGTAGATTAATTATGTTTACGCGCCGCGAATTTCTTACCCAACTTGGCGGCGGCATTGGAACGCTCGCCCTGGCGCAGTTGATCGCTGCCGAAGACCCCAGTTCGGAGTTCCGCCTTAAGGCGGTCGGGCCGCTCGGCGGCTTGCATCATCCAGCGAAGGCGCGGCGCGTCATTCAGCTTTTCATGAACGGCGGC
>DATENK010000163.1:0-9081 GCA_035275085.1 Verrucomicrobiia bacterium
CTTTGCATTCTCCGGGAAATAGTTTTTTTCCGCGCTACAGAAAATTTTTTTCGATTTCTCTTTTCTTTTTTTTGCCAGTGACGTATCACGCTCTCGAGTTTGGAATATGGATAGGACCCGACTGAACCTCGCGACAATTACTTTCATCACAATCATCTTCATGGCTCTCGCCGCCCGGCCGACCGCAGCGCAGGACAGCGCTCCTCCGGCCCCGGCGCCAACGCCGCAAGCGTCCGACCAGGCTTCGGCCGGCGATCAGTTACTGCGGTCGTATCTGCAGATCCAGGAACAACTGCACACGGCGCTGCTGGCGATCGAGAACAACCGCGAACAGCTCGAAGCGGCAGCGAAACAGAACAATGAAATGGTCGCCGCGCGACTCAAGCTGATCGAGCAGACCTTAACGTCGCAAGGCGAGCGCGAAACACGCAGCGCACGCAGTTCGCAACGATTGGTGCTGATCATCGCGGCGATTTTCGGTGTCGTGGGAATCGGTGCGATGGTGCTGACGTCATGGTTCCAATTGCGAACCATGAATCGGCTGACCGAACTCGGCGGGTCTGGGGGTTTCTTCCGTCAGTTAGACGCCCCGGTGACAACCGTCACGGCCGTGCCGCCCGCGATCATGGAAGCGATTCAACGCCTCGAACAGCGGCTGCTGGAATACCAGAACACCCGCATCGCACTGCCGGACGCGCCATCGAATGGCAACGGCGCCCGCATTACCAATGGCCACGGCGATACCGAGGATCGCGATAAACTCACGGTGCTGCTCGGGAAAGGCCAAACCTTGATGCGCTTGAACCGCCCGGGCGAAGCATTGGACGTCTTTGACGAAGCGCTGGCGTTGGATCCAGACAATGCGGATGTCTACGTGAAAAAAGGCACGGCGCTGGAACGCATGAAGAAGCTGGATGAAGCAATCGCCTGCTATGACCGTGCGATCGCGGCGAACGCGTCGATGACGCTGGCGTATCTTTGCAAAGGCGGCGTGTACAATCAGATGGAGCGCTTCAGCGAGGCCCTGGAATGCTACGAGCAGGCTTTGCGCTCCCAGCACAAAACCCCTGCCGCCGCGTAGGCAAACGGTTGCGTGCCGCGCTGACGCCCGTATATTCTAAGCAGCGACATATGATACGGACCCTGCTGGTGATTTGCGCCGCGACGTTGCTTTGGGCCGACGCGTATGCCCAAAGTACAAAGGCGAAAACCATGACGACGACCAATGCGGTAAACGTGCGAGTATTTGACGACAAAGGCCAATTGCTCCCGCCTGCCCCGCAGCCCAAAGTGGTGAAGAGCGACGCGGAGTGGCGGAAGCAGTTAACGGCCGAGCAGTACCAGATCGCGCGTGGCAAAGGCACTGAGCGCCCATTTTGCGGTGTGTTTTACGATCATAAAAAGCCGGGGATTTATTCCTGCGTCTGTTGCGGGCTGCCGCTGTTCTCGGCGGATTCCAAATTCGATTCGGGCACCGGTTGGCCGAGCTTCTTCAAACCGATCGCTCCTGAAAATGTTGTCAACAAAGCCGATCACACCCACGGGATGACCCGCGTCGAAATTCTCTGCGCCCGCTGCGATTGCCATTTAGGACACGTGTTTGAGGACGGTCCGCGGCCGACCGGATTGCGATATTGTCTTAACTCCGCTTCGCTGGTGTTTCAGGAAACGAAATCAAAGTAGCGGGAGCAATCTCGCCCGAATAAAGTAGGAGTAAGCCCCTTTGCCGAAGCGTCGCCGTGCCCACACAATTAGCGCATGGAGAGACGGAGAAAAACTGCGAGCCCCGCACGCGCGTCGACGCAAGACATTCTTGGGACGATTGGGACCCGTAATGAGCAACCCAAACGGATTCCGACGAAATGGCGCGAGAATTATAATGCGCTCGTCGAATTCCGGGACCGTCTTATCCATCGCCGTGGCATGCTGGCGCGCGATGTCGCCGAAGAGCAGCCCGCTTACAGCCTGCACATCGCCGATGCCGGCACGGACACTTACGACCGCGACTTTGCGCTGAGCATTGCGACGTCCGAGCAGGAAGCGCTTTACGAGATCGATCAGGCGATCAATCGGATTCAGGAAGGCTCCTATGGGGTTTGCGAACTTACAGGAAAGCCCATTGAAGCCGAGCGGTTGAAAGCGGTTCCATGGACACGGTTTTCAACAAACGCGGAGAAGGAACTCGAAAGCAACGGCGCCGTGAAACGGGCTAAGCTGGGGCAGCTCGCGGACTTGCCGCAAAACAGCGAGCCGGAGAAGGATTCCGACGACTCCGAGGAATAGCGCGCAATTTGCGCTTGTGACGGTGTTGCGCGGTGTGTGAAATGGCGCTCGCCATATGAACACATCGATTTCGCGACGGAAATTCTTTCACCAAACCAGTTTTGCGGGCGCGGGCGCGCTGATGCTCGGCGCTTCGCGGTCGCACGCGGCGCTGTCGCCGGGCGATAAAATCGTGGTGGGAGTCATGGGCCTAGGCCGCGGCATGGATCACGTCCGAGCTTTGATGACGATTCCTAACGCCGAGATCGCCTACGTGTGCGATGTGGACCAGCAACGGGTGGACAAAGCGGCGGCCGCGGTGAGCGATAAACAGAACCGCGCGCCCAAAGGGGTGCAGGACTTCCACAGGATGCTGGACGACCGCGACGTGGAAGCAATTTTCATTGCGACACCAAACCATTGGCACGCGCCAGCAACGATCCTGGCGTGTGCTGCGGGCAAACACGTATATGTTGAAAAACCCGGCAGCCATAACGCGCGCGAAGGGGAGTTGATGGTGGCTGCCGCGCGCAAGCACAAGCGCGTGGTGCAGATGGGGAACCAACGGCGCAGTTTCCCAGCAATGATCGAGGCGGTAGAGAAAATGCGGGCGGGAGTGATCGGGAAAGTTTTATATGCGCGGACCAGCTATAACAACGCGCGCGGATCGATCGGGCACGGCAAGCAGGTGCCGCCGCCGGCAAGCCTGGACTATTCGATGTGGCAGGGACCGGCGCCCGAACGCCCCTATGTGGACAACCTGGTGCATTACAACTGGCATTGGCGCTGGCATTGGGGAGGCGGTGAATTGACGAACAACGGCATTCACGCGCTGGACGTGGCGCGTTGGGGCCTGGGAGTCGAGTACCCGCAGCGCGTCAGCTTTAGCGGCGGCCGCTATCATTTCAAAGATGACCAGGAGACGCCGGATACCGGCGCGGCGGTGTTCGATTTCGGCGGCTCGGGCATAAGTTGGGATTGCAGCAGTTGTATTCCGCGCTCGCATGAAAAAGTCCCGTTCGTCGCGTTTTATGGCGAGGGTGGCGTTCTCGCCAATGAAAAGAACGGTTACGCGATTTACGATCCGAAAGGAAAAGAGATCGAACGCAAGGACGGTCCGGGCGGTGACAAAATCCATATCCAAAATTTTCTGGACTGCATCCGCAGCGGCAAACGACCGAATTCAGAGATCGAGGAAGGCCAGAAGAGTACGCTGCTCTGCCACCTTGGCAACATTGCGTATCGCACCGGCCATACGCTCCATATCGACCAGCGCACTGGCAAAATTATCGACGACCGCGACGCGCAAAAACTCTGGTCTCGCGAATACCGCAAAGGGTGGGAACCGAAAGTTTAGGGCGAAACTGTTGGCGACGCGGGGATGATTTTTGATAAGCTGGGGCTTACGTGAGCCCAGTTTCAGCACTTTTCTCTCTCCTGGTTTGCATTGCCGGCTTTGTGGCTTTCGCGGACGAACACATCGGGACGCCATGGACAGGCGAACACGGCGTGCGGGAAAGCACGCACGCAATTATGGTGCGACAAGGGTCCGGCGGTGGCGCGTTGAAGGTTCGGCACCGGTTTCGGCGGGATGTGCAGGACCTCGCCGCGAATCCGGAATCACCGCGCGTCGAGAACTGGCCGGCCCCCGGAGTGGCTTTGGAAGTGGATGCCGTGACGAATTCGAGTTTGTCCCCGGGGATCGGCTTCACCGCGGCGACGCTGGCCGATACGGGCGCATTTCCACCCGACAGCATGGGCGCGGTTGGGCCCGCACAATTTATTCTAGCGGTGAACGGACGAATCCGCAGTTTTAATAAGCAGACGGGTTTGGCGGACGGCGTTCTGAACGCTGACATGGACATTTTCTTTCAGTCGGTAATGACGCCGCCGATTGCGAGCAATTTCACGAGCGACCCAAGGATACGTTATGACCGGCTCACGCGACGCTGGTTCGTGACGATCATCGACGTTCCCGGGGGCGCGGGAAGCTTGCCGAATCGCATCATGCTCGCAGTAAGTGATGGGCCGATCGTCACCGCTGCGAGCGTATGGACGTTCTTCCATTTCCAGCACGATCTGGTCGCTCCGCCAGGCGACACCGGAAATTTCGCGGATTATCCGACGCTCGCCGTCGACGCGAACGCATTGTATATCGGCGCAAACATTTTCGCGACGCGCGGCCAGGGCACCTTCAACGACACCACAGCTTACGTGGTGCGAAAGAGTTCGGTTCTGGGCAACGGGCCAATTATCGTGACGGCATTCCGAAACCTGGTTCGCAAGGTGCAAGGTATCAACACCGGTCCTTATACGCCGCAAGGGGTCGACAACACCGATGCAAATGCGACGGAAGGTTATTTCATTGGCGTTGACGCGGGGCTATACGGCCGGCTGGCACTACGGCGCGTCACTAATCCGGGCGGAACACCGAGCTTGTCCGGGAATGTAATTATTACGATTCCCCTGAATGGAAACACCATCACGGTTCCTCACCTGGGCAACACAGGGGGAAGCGCTGGCAATATCGATGGTTTGGATTATCGCCTCATCATGGCCCAACTGCGCAATGGGCGCTTATGGACCTGCGCCAACATTGCGGTGAACGACACTGGCGCGCCGAACGCCACGGACAGCCGCATGGGCGTCCGCTGGTATGAGTTCGGAAACATCGCCAGCGGGCAGACGCCGACACTGATTCAATCCGGGACGGTCTATGATCCCACCACAGTCACGCGCAATTACTGGATGGGTTCAATCAATGTGTCAGGCCAGGGTCACGCGGCGATGGGTTTCACTGTGGCCGGGGCGAACGACCGGATCAATGCCGGGTTTGTCGGACGGCTGTCGCAGGACGCTCTTGGAAGCATGCGCGAGCCCGTGCTATATACTACAAGCAGTTCGGCTTACAATCCGCCAAACGATCCCGGTGGCATTGAAGGCAGGCGCTGGGGCGACTATTCCTACACGTGCGTCGATCCGAACGATGACATGACATTTTGGACCGTCCAGCAATTTTGCAATGCCCCGAATTCCTATGGGTTGCAAGTATTGCGGATTCTAGCGCCGCCGCCCGCCATGCCGGTCAACTGCAATCCCGCCTTTGTGATGGCAGGAGAATCGAATGTCAGCATCCAGGTAACGGGGTTCACGACGAATGGATCGGGTTTCTTTGATCCTGGCCCGGGATTTTCGAACCACTTGGCCGCAGCGTTCAGTGGCAACGGTATTGCCGTGAACGGAATTGTTTATAACGATGCGACCCACGCAACTCTGAACGTCTCAGTTGCCCCAACGGCGTCGGAAGGAGGACGAACGCTAACGATCACGAATCCAGATGGTCAAAGTGTCAGCAGCGGCGCCGGGATTTTAAGTGTCGGCGCGTTGCGCATCACTTCGATCTCACGCAGCAATAATATGGTCCTCCTGCGTTGGTCCGCGAGCGCCGGACAGACGTACCACGTGCAACAAAAACCCGTGTTGACGGCGACGTCGTGGCAAAACCTCACCGGCGCGATCACCGCGACTGGAACGACCGCTCAAGCCAGTGATCAGATCCAACCGGGCGCTAATCGTTTCTATCGGATCAGCGTCCCCTGAGCCGCCGCGTAGTTGTCAAAGCCGGCGCACAATCATACAGTTGCAGTATGTCCGATACGAGTGACGACAAAGCTGTAGGCCCCGCCTGGCGCGCAGCGGTCGAACTCGGTCTGGACATGTCGCTGATCGAACGCAACCTGCAAAAAAGTCCCTGGGAGCGGCTTTTAGATCACGACGAGGCACTGGGTTTCGCCTTCGAACTGCGAGCGGCCGGCGCGAAGCTCTATGAATAAGCTCAGCGCGATGTTGCGCAAGCTTAGTGAAGCTGGAGTAGATTTCGTTCTGGTCGGAGGTTATGCTGCCGTCACTCATGGCGCTTCGGTAATGACGGAGGATGTCGATGTTTGCTGCAAATTCTCCCGCGACAATCTCGAGCGCCTTGCCGGGGCAGTTGCGGATTTACATCCCAAGCATAGGCTGACGCCGCAAAAGCTCGCGTTTAGCTTGACAGATCAATTGGCCAAAGACCTCAAAAACTTGTACTTGGAAACCGATCTATGTGTCATCGATTGTAGCGAAGTTGCCGGGATTGGGAACTACGAGGAAGTCCTGAAGCAATCAGTTGAAATCGAGACGAGCATTGGGAAGTTTCGGGTCCTAAGCATCGACGCCTTGATTCATGCAAAAGAAGTTATGAACAGGCCGCATGATCGGATTACCGCTGCGCAGCTTAAAGCAATCAAGGAGCGGCGCGGCGCTTAAGTGGCTGATGATTACTGCACCGTCAACGGACCGTCGAATGTGGTGAGGCTAATGACTTCGGTTTTGGCGACGTGCGGGCCATGGCGTTCGCCGCGGGGGGCGTGAAAGAAGGTGCCGGGATGATAGGTGACGCCGGATTCCTCCCATTCGCCGGAGAGTATGTAAACGAATTCGTTCGCGAGCGGATGAACGTGAGCGGGCACGGTCGTTCCCGCATGGAACTTCCGCAGCACCGTAACGCCGCCGGTAATTTCGTTTTTGTGCAAGATGAGCAATTCAACCCCCGAGTAGGGGCCAGGCTGCCATTGCTTATCCTTTGCCAATGCCGTGTATTGGAACATGGCTCCATGAAGCGGCGATACGGAAAATTTGCAAGTCTTTTGAGGCGACGGTACATACCCCAAGCGCATGTTGATGTTCCGCGAAAAAATTCCGGTTGATTGGACCGCAAAAGTTCTGGCGAATTTGCCCGCAGTGTTGGTGGACCATGCGCACCTGGAGCGGAAGGCAGCAACTTCGGCGCTGAACCTTGAGAAACACCACGCTCTTTACAACCGGGTCGATGAACTGAATGCAATTGCGATCGAGGAACTGCAGCATTTTCAGTTGGTGCTCGGCTTGCTGAAAAAGCGCGGCATTCCGTTCGGCCAGGCCTATGCGAGTCCGTGGACCAAAGGTCTCATGCGCGCGGTACGGAATGGGCGGGAGGAGCAGGTGATCGATCATCTGATTTGCGCGGCATTGATTGAGGCGCGCAGTTGCGAGAAATTTCAGATCCTTGCGCGGGAATTAGACTCGCGCGATCCGGAGTTATCCAGGTTTTATGCAAGTCTCGTGGAGTCCGAGGGAAACCATTACGCGACCTATCTGCTGATGGCGCGGGCGATCGACGAAGCGGAAACGAATCGGCGGCTCGATGAGTATCTGGATTTGGACGCGGAATTGATGCGGGCACCGAACCCATTGCCGATCCTGCATTAAGGGTTTACTCCGTAGTGAAACTTACCAGGTCCCAACCCCGCCTTGCCTAGGTCACGTACTTCGGATCGAACACGGGCCGATCGGCGTGTTTGCGGAGCAGCTCTGCAAAACGAGCGATGCCGCGCTTCTCATCGGAGCCGAGGTGATAATGGATGTGCCAGCCGAGGTAATCTTTGCGGAACTCCAGGTCGTATTCACTGCGCGAGCTGATCAGGTAATCCAAAGTATCGATGCCGAATTCTTTGGCTTCGCGCAGTTTTTGGCGGAGCGGTTTGTTGTCGAGCCCACGGCGCAGCGCCCACACGGCATACACAAATGGCAGATGCGTCAAGTCATACCAGGCTTCACCCAGGTCCCAAATTTCGTGTGATGGAGAACTGCGGAGGAAGTCGATGGCCGGATCGCCAATCAACAACGCATAATCCGGAAGATCCGAATACGAAGTCAGCGGTTTGAACTCCGGCCGCAACCCGCGTTCGGCCAGGAGCACTTTTAACAGTTGCACGCTGGTTAACGAGGCGGTGTCACAGAAAATCTCCCTCGCTTCCTCGATCGGCCGGCGATGCGCGAGCAGAACGCTCTTCACTTCGCCGAGCGATGCTACCGCAACTCCATCAAGCACATCGTATCGCTCCGTGAACAGCACTTCCGTGATGCTCACAAGGGCCGCGTCCAATTCGTCGCGTTGCAACATTTCCGCCAGTTTCGCCGGCGTCGCGAGGATCACCTGGTCCTCGATGCCGCGGACCAGCGGCGCACCGTTCAGGTAAGGAACGGAACCGACGCGAAATTTTCCGAGCGAGCGTTCCAAGTCGATTTCGCGTTGCTGGATCAGCGTGCGGTTTTCGCGCGCGAGGCGCTTGGCGATCTGTTGTGGATCGTCTTCCATCAGGCAGTAGCGAGATTTTGTTCGAGCACTTTTGAGGTGCCCAAGGTTTCGTGCGGCTTTCCAGGGTCTGGCCCGTCCCAAATCTTCACGGGCTCATAAAATGTATTCCGTTGAACCGGCGTGCGACCCGCTTCGCGAATCGCTTTGATCATGGCCGCCTCGGTTTGTTGCTGCGGCGAGGTCGCGCCGGCCATATGAAAAATTTTCTCCTCGAGAATCGTGCCGTGCAGGTCATCCGCGCCATAGCTGAGCGCGACCTGCGCGAGCTTCAGACCAAGGCCAACCCAATAGGCGGTGACGTGTTCGAAGTTATCAAGGTAGATGCGACTGATGGCGATGGTGCGCAGCGAATCGAACCCGGTGGGAGGATGCTGCACAGGGATCCCGTTGTTCTCGGGTTGATAGGGTAACGGAACGAAGCCGCAGAAACCATGCGTCTCATCCTGCAGCTCGCGAAGCTGCCGCAAGTGGTCCACGCGATCGGCGAGCGCCTCGATGTGTCCATAGAGCATCGTGCAAGTGCTGCGGCCGCCAAGCTGGTGCCACGTTCGATGCACATCCAGATATTCGGCGGCCGATTCCTTTCCTTTGGCAATAGCGGAGCGCACTTCCTTGCGAAAGATTTCGGCGCCGCCCCCCGTAAGGGA
>DATENK010000164.1:0-3329 GCA_035275085.1 Verrucomicrobiia bacterium
ATTTTTACCCAATCGGCGAATATGATGGTGCTGGATGAGCCGACCAATGATTTGGATGTCGACACTCTGGAGCTCTTGGAAGAGCTGCTGGCCGCCTATGAGGGCACTCTTTTGCTGGTGAGCCATGATCGCACGTTTCTCGATAATGTCGTTACCAGCACGTTGGTCTTTGAAGGCGAGGGCAACTTTCTCGAGTATGCGGGCGGCTATGAAGACTGGGAGCGTTATCAGCGACAAATCCCGCCAGCGAACTCAAGGGCTCAGCGCACCGCCACAGCCACTGCCGTCGCGGTACCAGTCAAATCCAGGAGCTCCGAGAAGCGCCGTAGGCTCAGCTATAAGGAACAGCGCGAACTCGACCAGTTACCCGCGAAAATCGAGGCGTTGGAGGCTGAGCAGGTTGAGCTGCATGCGCGCATGGGCAGTGGCGATTTTTATCGGCAATCGAGCGACAAAATTGCCGCCGCCGTAGAACGCCTCGAAGCGGTGAAGTGCGAGCTTGAATTGCATTACGAGCGATGGCAGATCCTGGACTCCATCGCCGGGGAAGCGGCAACCGACTGAACCGACTGTTGGGTCTCTACTGTCTCAGGGCTGGCCACTCGCGCAGGACTTTTCCGTAGCCGCTTATTGCATGTTTCAGCTGAAGTTTTGACAAGAGATGCCAAAGCATCGCGGTGTTGCTCGTGACGACGGGTATCCCGAGTCGATTCTCGATCTTCTGGATGATCGGCAAAGGATCCATTGTGGCGCCCTGGAAATAAATCGCTTCTGCCGGATACGCCGCAAATGTCTTCTCGACCAGGCCGAACAGCTGCTCAGGGGCTAATCCCAATGATGATCCCGGCATGCGGTTATCGAAGGATGGACCGAGAGACATCGTGAAACCGAGCTTCTCTACGTACGCCTTGATCGTTTCATCCGATGCACGATCGAATGGCGTCATTAACAGCACGGATTTGGCCGACAGCGCCGTTAACGCGGTGATAGCGGATGAAATCGCGCTCACCACCGGCAGCCCAATCGTGGCGGCGAGCTTCGCTTCAATACCGGGATTAAAGAGCGTTACGAAACCGCCCGTAAGCATCACACCGGCGATGTGATGTTTGTCCACCAGCGCGCGGCCATGAGCGAGAATCACGTCCTCCTTGCCCGCGAGATCCTGATACGATTCGCCGAGCAGACCTAAACCGTCGTGGGCAATCGAGATAGCGGGAGGCAAAATACTCTCGAACGATTTGAAGTGCGGACGATTGGGAGTAGCCGGCGATAGGACGCCGAGGCGAACGGTAGGTTCTGTTATGGCTGATCTCCTTCGACTTAGCGCCTATAGCACAGGGGTGATGTTCTGAATAGCCGCACCAGGAATTTGACCCAATCCGGCGAATGCCGCATAGTCACTCGTTGGAAAGGGTTCTAGGGAGGAGCGAGGGTGAAATTTCGCGTTGCAGCGGTCGACCTGATTAGCAATACCTGTTTTCCGGCGCTCGCGGCGGACGAGCTGGGTTATTTCAAGGCGGAAGGCTTGGAGGCGAGCATCGAGCTTTTTCCGATGCTGAATGCAACCAAGGCTTTGCGTGCTGGCGATGCCGACGCCATGATCGCCGGTTCGGTGCACGACGTTTTGACCGAGTTTCCCAATTGGGACGGTGTGAAAATTATTATCGCTTTGTCGCAAGGAACGCCCTGGCTGTTGACCGTGAGGTCAGATCTGCCGGCCAAGCGCGGAGACTTGAACGCGGTTCGCGGGCTGCGCTTGACCGCTGCTCAAGGGCCGGACCTTGCGCTCAAGCGGATGCTGCAAATTGCCGGTATCGACCCCGCGCGCGACGTCGAAATTGTCGAGCTGCCCAACGCAAAATCCCGCAACGTCTCCTTTGGTGTATTCGCCGCGCAAGCATTGCAATCCGGACAAATTGACGGATTTTGGGCCAACGCCATGGGAGCGGAGACCGCAGTAAATCATGGAGTGGGAAAGGTTCTGATCGATGTCCGCCGCGGCGACGATCCCGACGGGGTGCGCTTTTTCACCTTCGCCGGAGTGGCCACAACCGATGACTTCATCCAACGCGAGCCAAAAACCATTGCGGCGGCCGTGCGCGCGATCGTCAAAGCGCAAACAGCGTTGCGTGCCGACCCTTCGCTTGCTCGGGAAGTCGGCGTGCGGAAATTTCCGGCCGACGCCGCTCAGTTGATTGCCAACGTTGTGGCGCGAGATGTTGAATTTTACGATCCGGTCATCACCGAAGGCGCTATTGCGAAAATGAACGCGTTCGCCCAATCCGTCGGCCATCTATCGCAACCCGTGACCTACAAACAAGTTGTCGCCGTTCAATATCAGAGCTTGTGGCAAGATCCGACCCGCGGCCAATCCGAAATATAGAGGCCTCTGCCAAATAGGACACTTTATTCACTCATCCGCGGACTACTCGCTTGGGTGGGCGGTAACGGTTTTTTGACCGATGCATAAAGCAAGCTTGCCACCACCAACAGAGCGGCGGAAGACCAGATCACAATCTCGTAGCTTCGCGTGTGATCGTAAATTGCACCGGCGCTGACCGGACCGATGACGCTTCCCCAGGTGGAGACGAAACTCATCGAGCCGCGTATCTTGGCAAAATTTTTTCGTCCGAAATATTCGCCCACCGTCGACCAGTTGACCGGGAACGTCGATTCGACAACGCTGAAAAGCGCGATAAAAATCAAAATCGCCCATTCGGAATGTACGCGCGCAAGCACACACATCGACCCAAAGGCCAGAAGCATGCAAGTGGCCATCAATTTGGGTTTGGGAAGAAGATCGCCGATCCAGCCGAAGAGCAGATGCGAGGGAACTGACATGAGCGCCTGAGCCGCGAGAAAATACGCGGCACGTTGCTCGCTCACACCTTTCCAAACCATCAGCGCGACATAGTGGACGTTGATCGCGCTGAGAACAATAACCCGTATCGCGGTCGCACTCACGATAAACCAAAACGAAGAGGTGCGCAGCGCCTGCGCGAGAGTAAAATTGATTTCTTCACTGGCGCGCCCAACCTGCGTCTGGTCGGTATGCCCGGGTAGGACGCGATCACCGTCTGGAAGCAGGCCGATGCTTTCCGGCGAACGGCGAACCAGAAGCGCTAGTGGCATGCCCACGACCATGAAGACAATGCCGCAGGCAAACGCGGCCTGACGCCAACCAAAGGCATGAACGACCGCGGACAAAATGGGTGTAAAAATGAATCCACCGATGCCAATGGAGCCGCTGATCAAAGCCATGGCCATCGTGCGCTTGCGGATGAACCAGGTGTTGGCGATGAGCATCGGTGCGTCCATGAAGCCGGCGT
>DATENK010000165.1:0-2790 GCA_035275085.1 Verrucomicrobiia bacterium
ATGGTCTGGAGGTGATCGAACGCACGTTAAAAAAATATCGCGCGGTGTCGCGGCCGGAACTGCCGCGGTTCACCGGCGGGGCAGTCGGCTTTATCGGGTACGAATTCATTCACGATGTGGAGCCGGTAGTGCCGCGCCCGCCAAAGGACGACCTCCAAACACCGACGATGTATTTTTTGGTCGCGGACGAATTGCTGATTTTCGATCGCGTGACGCAGACGATCACCGTGCTGGTGAACGCGATCGTGGATAATCCCGCGGCGGCCAACGACGCTTATGATGAGGCGATTGGCGAAATCGACCGGCTGGTGGCGCTACTGGAGCAACCGTCCGAGCACGTGATGGTGATCGTTCCCAAAGAGACGCCCCCGGTTCCGTTTGAATCGAACGTGTCGAAGGAAAAGTTTTTTCGGAATGTTTCGCGTGCCAAAGAATACATTACGTGCGGCGACATCATCCAGGTGGTTGGGTCACAGCGGTTTTCGACCGACGTGGGGGCGCGGCCGCTGGACATTTACCGCGCGGCGCGTTCGATCAATCCGTCGCCTTACATGTTTTTGCTGGAGTTGGACGGCTTTTCGCTGGTGGGCGCATCGCCGGAAATCCACGTGCGTTGCGAAGATCGGAAAGTGGAGATTCGGCCGATTGCCGGCACACGGCCGCGGGGAAAAACTGGCGCGGAAGATGTCGCGAACGAAAAGGAGTTGCTTGCCGACCCGAAAGAGCGCGCCGAACACGTGATGCTGGTGGATCTTGCGCGCAACGATCTCGGGCGCGTATGCGATTTCGGGAGCGTGCACGTGAAGGACCTGATGACTATTGAGCGCTACAGCCACGTGATGCACATAGTATCGCAGGTCGAAGGCAGGCTCTCCGCCAATCGTACGCCGTACGATCTGATGCGGGCGACATTTCCGGCGGGGACACTGAGCGGCGCGCCGAAGGTGCGAGCAATGCAAATCATCTCCGAGTTGGAACAAACCGCGCGTGGACCGTATGGGGGATGCGTCGGTTATTTTTCATTCAATGGCAATTTGGATTGTTGCATCACGATTCGCACCGCGCTGATCAAAGATGGCAAAGCGTACGTGCAGGCGGGCGGCGGTTGGGTGAACGATTCCACGCCGGAAGGCGAATATCAGGAAACGGTGAATAAGGCCAAAGCGATGCTGAAGGCCGTCGCGCTGGCAGAAAGTTTCACAAAACCCCCCAAGACCGGCTCGCAAAGTTGAGACGATTCAGGCGGCGACCTGCCCAGGAATGAGGCACTCTTTCAAGGCGTCCAGGAGCTTCGATGCGCTCAGGTACGTCTTGTCGAAAATGCGCGTGGCACCCGCTTCCTGAGCTTCTTCAACCACGGAGGGAATGAACTGACTGGTGTAGACGAGGATCGGCAGATTCTTGAGGGTCTTGTGGCTGCGCAGGTTCCGGAGCAGTTCAATCCCGTGAGTATCAGGGATTACGAGGTCCATCAGGGCAATATCGACGGGATCGGTTTGTAGCTTGGTCCAAGCCGTGCGCAGTTCGGTAGCGATGACTACTTCGTATTCATGCTGACACAGCAAAGAGGTGTAAATCTCGCGGGTGATCAGGTCGTCTTCGATTAACATTACGCGCGGCATATCCGAATGGGCTGGTGATGCTTAAAAGATGCCAACTTTGACCCTCCTGAGGCGCGGCCGCGCCACTCGAAGGAAAATGTGGTGTTTCCTTTGAAACGGAGTATGGTGCTCGAAGTGCGGCAAATTAGTCTGAAATGGGCCGGGTGCGCCGTGGTGGCTTTCGCCTTTGGCAGCGGAGTCGTGCAGGCCAACGTGGATACAAATCCGTACGCCACCATCGTGGACCGCAATCCCTTCGCGTTAAAGCCTCCTCCACCACCTCCGCCACCGCCAGAGCAGAGTACACCGCCTGTGCCGATGGCGAAGGTCACGCTGACCGGGATTGTGAGCACCTTCGGCGAACCGCGCGCGCTGTTCGAGATCATCGAGGACGGGACCAAAGGCGGCGGCACACCGAAGCGGCCAATCTTGCGCGAAGGGGAACGGCTCGGACCCGTGGAAGTGCTTGCGATTGACGTCGTAAAGAACATGGTGCGCTTGCGAAATTCCGGTGTGGAAACGAATGTTACTTTTGAAGTGGCGAAAGCGGGACCTGTCCCGGGCGGTCCTGGCGTTCCGGGGGTCGCGCCGACCTTTACGCCGCCGCCATTGAATGTGCCGCAGCCGCACAACCCGCAAAGCCCTCAAGCCTCCGCGCCCACTGTGATTTCCCCGAATGGAACTGGTGGTGGCGTTGGTGTCACGTTGATGGGTAACAATGGTACGGCAGGCGCAACGCCCACATCCGCGGATAACGGGATGCGCACGATCCCATCGCGGCCATTGCGGACGGAGAATATGACCAAAGAGCAAGCGGACCTCATGATGGAAGTAAACCGCTTGCGAGGCGCACAAGGCACCGACCCGAACGCCGGCCAACAGCAAAATCCCAATCCAGCTTATCCGCGGTTGCCCTCGTATCCGCGCGCTGCTCCGCCACCGGTCCCAGGACGGTAGGGCGCCAATTCCTCACAGATTTTACAAATTTTCCAGTTGAGTATTTTTCCTAGGTAGGCTCAGGTATCGGCGGGCATGAAGCAGAAGGTTTGCAAGTGCTGCGGTAAAAGGATTGTTATTGGGTTGGTGCAGCCGCCCACAGCACATGTTTGCCATGAGTGCGCTTTGACTGAGGACCCTGGCGACCGTGAATCTCCGGATGAGAAGGCAAAGGAGAAGAACTCGAAGATCA
>DATENK010000166.1:0-4071 GCA_035275085.1 Verrucomicrobiia bacterium
TGGATTGAGTTGCCGGTCCCGGAAGGTACACCGCGGGTGCTGGAAGGCGCGCGAGGACGCTCGCCCTCCCAGAATGAGAACAGCAGCGTGCTCGCGAGCCGCATTATGGCGGAAAACCAAAAAATCGTTCTCTATATCGAAGATAATTTATCGAATCTGCGATTGATCGATCGCGTTCTCGCCAACCGGCCTGGCATCAAAGTTGTTTCGGCCTTGCGCGGCGCCACGGGGCTCCAGTTGGCCAAGCAAACTCCGCCCGATTTGATTCTACTCGATCTTAATTTGCCGGATATGCATGGCTCAGACGTGCTCCAGGCACTGCAGCAATCGCCAGAGACAGCCTCATGCCCCGTAGTCGTCATCAGCGCGGACGCCACGGCAGCGCAAATCGAACGGTTGCTCACGTCCGGCGCACGCAGCTATCTGACGAAGCCGATCGACGTTAAAGAATTCCTGGTGACTGTGGACACGATTTTGCGCGAGCAGCCAGGCGCTTTGAACCGGAGGGCGGCATGACCGCGGGCGCCACCATGACGAAGGAAGCTGTGGATGCGCTGCTGCGCGGAATGCTCGAGAGCCAGGCAGGTGTTTCGGACCTGTTGTTCGTGGTCGGCCGGCCGCCACAAGTCGAAGCCCACGGCAAACTCAAACCAGTGCCGAATCTGCTCCCCGGCGCCGCGCTGACTCCAACGCAAACTGAGCAATTGGGACGCTATCTAATGGCTGCCATCGAACGACTGGCGCACGACTTTTCGTCCTTTGGCTCATGCGATTGCAGTTACACGGTCGAAGGTTTGGCGCGGTTTCGTGTGAACATCTTCAAGCAGAACGGTAATTACGCACTCGTGTTGCGGAAGCTCGCATCCGAAATTCCGTCGCTGGACAAACTCGCGTTGCCCGCGGTTTTCAAAGACGTAATCAAGGAACGCACGGGAATCGTGTTCGTCACCGGTGGCACAGGCAGTGGAAAGACCACGACGCTCGCCGCCTTGCTAAACGAGCTGAACCTTAAGGAAGCGTTTCACATTGTGACGCTGGAAGACCCGATCGAGTTTCTGCATCCGCATTTGAATTGCACCTTCAGTCAGCGCGAGCTGGGGAAGGATTTTCACGATTTCGCGACCGGCTTGAAGGCGGCCCTGCGCCAGGCGCCCAAGGTGATCCTCGTCGGTGAGATCCGCGACCGCGAGACAATGGAAATCGCCATGACGGCGTCCGAAACGGGCCACGTCGTGTTCAGCACACTACACACGATCAACGCCGGGCAGACGATCAACCGCATCGTGGGCATGTTCAGCAAAGACGAAGAGAAGCAGTTGCGGCAGCGTTTGGCCGATACCGTACGCTATATCGTCAGCCAGCGACTGGTTAGCAGAGTGGGCGGCGGGCGCATTTTGATGACGGAACTCATGGGCAGCAATTTACGGACGCGCGAAGTTATTCTTTACGGCGAATCCGAGAATCGCACGTTTCAGGATATCATTGAGTCCGCGAGCACTTTTGGGTGGCACACATTTGATCAATCGCTCTTAAAGGCCTTTCAGGCAGACCTGATCACCGAAGAAACGGCGATGACTTATTGCGCGCACAAGAACAAAATGGGCCGGGACATCGACATGACAAAAAAGCTGCGCAAAGCCGATTACAGCGAATCCTCCGGTTTGCGCATGGCCGGCCCAATGGCGGCTTAAGTCCTTTGGTTTACGGCGCTGATCTGCCCGTTGAGCGTCCAGAGGTCGTACAAGTAGCCGATCAGGAACCCTCCGCCTGTGCACAGGTAAATAATACCTGTGATCCATTTCCCGAGATAAAACCGATGAACGCCGAAGAACCCCAGGAAGGTCAGCAGGATCCAGGCGACGGTATAATTTTTGGGGCCAGGCTCGTATCGGAAATCGGCATCACGGTCCATGGAGGGGATCAGAAATAAATCAATGAACCAGCCGATGAACAGCAGCCCAAGGGTAAAAAACCAGATCGTGCCGGAGATCGGTTTCCCATAATAAAACCGGTGCGAGCCGGTAAATCCAAAAATCCACAACAGATAGCCGTACAGCTTACTGTGTGTATTCCGTTCTGCATTCATGCTATGAATTTACGCGCACAGAAAATCGCGCCTACTACAATTTCGTGCGTTCTTTGTAAAACCGGCCAAAGGGGCTTTAGGGTAACTACGCAACGCGCAAGGTTTGCTAAATACCGCTGATTCGTGTACGGTGGCAAAATTCCATGGTTAGGCATGTTGTGAATTATGCGGGTGTTTTCTTGCTGCTGGTCCTCGGATTTCCGGGGCTGGCGCAGGATGCGCGGGGTCCGAAGTGGGTGGAAGGCGAATTGATGGTGAAATTTCGCGATGGACCGCGCGGGGTTGGAGCAACGCAGGCCGAGCAGGCCCTTGGACATGAGGTGCGTCACCGATTTGATCGGATCGGGTGGCAGCATATCCGAATCAGGCCGGGACAGACGGAGGAGGAAGCTTTAGCACGCTTGCGGCAGCGCGCGGATGTGATCACGGCGGAGCCGAATTACCTTTTTCGGTTGCGAGTCGCAGGCACGAACAATATTCCCAATGATCCGCGCTTTAACGAACAATGGGCTTTTTCAAAAGTAGGCGCCACCAATGCATGGGCGCTGACGAGCGGCAGCTCGAATGTGGTGGTCGCGGTTTTGGATACAGGCATTCGCTACACACATGAAGACCTGGCGGCAAACATGTGGCGCAACCCGGGCGAGATCCCCGGCAACGGCATCGACGATGACGGCAACGGCTACGTGGATGACGTGTTCGGAATCGATCCGGTAAACGATGATTCAGACCCGATCGATCAACCGGTAGGATTCACTTACCACGGCACCGCTTGCTCAAGCATCATCGGTGCGGTCGGAAATAACGGGCGAGGCATTGCAGGCATGAATTGGTCCGTGCGGTTGATGGCCTTGCGCGTGGCGGCGGCCAGCAACTTCATTTCGTCCGCGTGGGCGGCGGAAGCGTTCGAGTACGTGGTGATGATGAAACAACGCGGGGTAAATGTGCGCGTGACCAGCAATAGTTACGGCATTGATGATGCGCCCAGCCAGGCATTGCGCGATGCGATCGATGCCGCCGGCAATGCGGGAATCGTGAGCGTTTTCGCTTCCGGTAACGCCAGCCGAAACGTGGATATCACATGCGATTATCCCACGTGCTTCCGCCTGCCAAGCATGATCAATGTCGCCGCGACCGATGCTTCGGATGTGCTCGCATCGTTTTCTAACTACGGTGCGACGAATGTGGACCTTGCTGCGCCAGGCGTGAACATCCTGGTAGCCGACGGGTCGGGCACGAACACATACAATCCATCTTTTACCGGGACCTCGGCTGCGTGTCCCGTTGTGGCGGGGGCGGCGGCGTTGCTGGCTGGGGCCTACCCATCCGCGACGGTCGCGGACATAAAAACAGCGCTGATGCAGACTGTCGATTTCCTGACGTCGCTGACCAACAAAATGGTGTCGCATGGCCGCCTGAATATCGGGCGAGCAATTTTTCATCCAGGGTTATCGAACAGTGCGCCGCCGCATGTAATCACCTCCCCATCAAGCCAGACTATTGGACTCGGTTATTCGGCGACCCTCAGCGTGGCGGGAACAGGTGCGCAGCCAATGCGCTATTATTGGCGATTCGAAGCCAATCAAATTGCGAGCACCTCCGAACCGCAATATACGTTGCCGAATGTCAGGCTCAGCGACGCCGGCGATTACAGCGTCGTCATGAGCAACGCTTTCGGCATGGCCACCAGTGCCCTCGCCACCCTGACGGTAGTGACGAACCCAACCATTCTTACGCAACCGCAGGGCATGCGGGTATTGGACGGCACGAACATTGCCTTCGGTGTCGAAGCCGCGGGCGGATTTCCGTTGAGCTATCAGTGGCAGCGAGAAGGAACCAACGTGCCGTCACAGACGAATGCGACACTTTCGTTTGTGAACACGCAAGGCACAATGAATGGCAGTTATCGCGTGGTGTTAAGCAACAGCTACGGCAAAGCGACATCCATGGTCGCGCAACTCACGGTGTTGACGCGCCCGCACATA